>JALHOX010000129.1 GCA_022842805.1 Phycisphaerae bacterium
GCGCAACACTACTGCACACCAGCACCAGCGAAGTCTACGGCGACCCGCGCGAACACCCGCAGCGCGAAAGCTACTGGGGCAACGTCAACCCGATCGGGCCGCGCTCCTGCTACGACGAAGGCAAGCGCTTCGCCGAGGCGCTCACCACCGCCTACTCCGCCCGGTTCGAAGTGCCCGTGCGCATGGCGCGCATCTTCAATACCTACGGGCCGCGGATGAGGGCCAACGACGGGCGGGCGCTGCCCAATTTCATCAACCAGGCCCTGCGAAACGAGCCCCTCACGCTCCACGGCGACGGCTCGCAGACGCGCAGCTTCTGTTACATTTCGGACCAGGTCGAGGGGCTTTCGCGGCTGGCGGCGAGCAACGTGGTCGGGCCGGTGAACATCGGCAATCCGGTCGAAATCACCATGACGCAACTCGCGAAAGAAGTGGTCGAGCTGTGCAACAGCCGCAGCGAAATCCGCCACGCGCCGCGCCCCGGCGACGACCCGAGCGTGCGACGGCCCGACATCACCCGGGCCCAGCGCGAACTGGGTTGGTCGCCGACCGTCGACCGCCTCACCGGACTGACGCGCACAATCGAGTGGTTCCGCGAGGTCGCGCGGGCCGGCTGATCTCAAACATTATCAGGCAGTTTCACAAAAGCCGGGCGCGTGCAAACCCCGCCGCGGCCTCGGGCGACCGCGCGCAATAACCAACACGCCGGGCAAATGTTCGCCGATCGCCGCGCGATCGGCGGAGCGGGGCCATATCGCACCGCATCTTTTAGGACGAGCCGCCGCCAAGCTCTTTCGGGACCCGCGCCCCCGACCGCCGCCGACGAAAGAAAGAAAGTCACGGCGATTGAGGTTCGATAGCTCTCTCGCGATCCACTTTGGAGAGCCGGACCCTCATGGCGCAAAAACGCACGCCCGAGAAATCTGAGCAACTCGCGAACCCGCCGCCGACCGGCGCCGCACGATGGCGCAACGGCGGGGTCGTGCGTCGACACACGCTGTCCACGGGGGCGGTGGTGCTCGGCGTGGCGCTCCTGGCGGGGCTGCTGGCGTCGTGGCTGTTCGAAAGCCAGGCCAACGCCCGCCTCGTCAATCGAGCCCCGTCGCTGCTGCGGCTTTCCACGCAACTTGTGTCGCGCTCCCCGATCCGGTCCGAGGTGGAGTTGGCCCGGCTGGCCGAGGAGTTTGAGCGGATTCCGCAGGTTCGCGGCTGCGATATCGAGATTCGAACGGTGCTCGCGGATGGGGCGGTCGCGCCCAGCTCGGCGCCGGCAATTCGTTACCAGAGCCAGCCGGCCTCGACCGCCGAAACGCTCCGCCTGAGCGCGCCGATCGTCGATGCCGCCGGCTTGGCCTACGGAAACATGTCGCTCAGCTTCGCTGCGGTCGAGTATTCCTGGTGGGACGCCCGGCTTTGGGTGGGGCTGACGATCATCGTTCTCGCGGCATGCGTCGGGCTCTTCATCTTCGATCGTCGAGCCCAACGAGCGCTGCGCCCGCTGGAACAGGTGCAGCAGAATTTGCTCGCGTATCACGACGGCGTGGAGCCGGCCCTCGACCTGCTCGCCGTGCAGGGCGGCGCGGGGGTCATCGCCGACGCATGGAACACGTTCATTCAGGGCGTCTCGGAGCTGCGCCGCGAGGTGGAGCGCTTCCGCTGTCGCGACGCCATTCAATCGGCCCACACGGGCGGAGCGCGGGTCTCGGGGCAGGTGCTGGAGCGACTCCCGGTGGGCGTCGTGCGGCTCGACGAGCGCGACGTGATCGTGCACGCCAATCGCGCCGCCTGCACGCTGTTGACCCTCGAAAGCTCCGCCATCGGCTCGCCGCTCGTCAAAAGCCTGCGCGAGACCGAAATCGCCCAGACGCTGATCAGCCTGCGCGGCTCGCCCTGCGGCGCCACGCGCGACCTCAAGATCAAGAGCGGCGCGGCGACCTCCGTCGTGCGGACGACCGTGCTCTCCGGCGGCACCGAAGAGCTGCTGTTGATGCTGCAGGACGTGTCGCAGACGGTCGAGGCCGAGCAGGCCCGCGACGAATTCCTGGCGCACATTACGCACGAACTTCGCACGCCGCTGACGAACATCCGCGCCTATACCGAGACGCTGACGCAGGACTTCCTCGACGACGAGCAGACGCGCCGCGAGTGCTACAACGTGATCATGAGCGAGACGCGCCGGCTCACGAAGCTGATCGAAGACGTGCTGAGCGTTTCGCAGATCGAATCGGGCGGCGGGCGGCTGGTGCGGGCGCCGGTCCGCGTCGAAGAGCTGCTGCGCCAGACGATGCAGGAAATGCAGGCCGCCGCGGACGCCAAGCAGATCAAGCTGGGGCTGAAAATTCCCTCGAAGGTGCCGATGGTCAGCGGCGACAAACACCGCCTGCACCAGGTCTGGACCAACCTGATCGGTAATGCCATCAAGTACACCCCCGAGGGGCGCAGCGTTTCGGTCGAGGTGGAGAGCGAAGAAGGACGCCTGCGGACGCGCGTCACCGACACCGGCATCGGCATCGCGCCCGAACATCACGAAAAGATCTTCGAAAAGTTTTATCGGGTCGACGACCCCGGGGTGGCGGCGACGGAAGGCACCGGACTCGGGTTGGCGATCACACGCGAGATCCTGCGCATGCACGGCGGATCGATTCGCGTCGAGAGCGAGCTCGGCAAGGGCAGCACGTTTGTCATTGATTTACCGCCGCTGCGGTCGATCGAGCGCGAAGCCGCGCGGAAAGGATGACCCCCATGGCCCGCATCGTCATTGCCGAAGATCAGGCTCACATCCGCCACATCCTCATGATGTGGCTGGGTAAGCATGGTCATGAGGTGGTCGAGGCGACGAATGGTCGCGCGGCGCTGGAGGCACTGTCCAAGGCGCCGGCGGACCTGCTGATCACCGACGTCAACATGCCGGAAATGGACGGAATCGCGCTAACGCACCGCGCCTTTGAGGTGTGTCCCAGCCTGCGGCACATATTCGTGGTCACCTCGCGCTGCGACCAGCACGAAATCGTCGCTCAGGTGGAAGCGCACCGCGTGACGGTGATTCCCAAGCCGTTCAGCCCCAAGCAGTTGATCAAGGACGTCGAGACCGTTTGTCAGCCGTTGCCCGTCGCGAGCATCGCGAACTAAACATGGACCAGAAGCCGCCACAACTGATCCCGCCGTCGCTCGGGCCGATGCCCGTCGAACTGAGCGATCTCACCGCGCGGGTCGATTCGATCGAGCGCGAGAATCGCGAGCTCGGGGCGGAGTTGCTGCGCTGCTACGAGCAGCTCAATCTGGTCTACCAGATCACGGAGTACGTCGCGACGCTGCAGGAGCCGGCCGTCATCCGCGAGACGCTCCTGCGCCGCTTTGCCGGCCTCATGCAGGCCGGCGCGATGTTCATCGACGACGGCCAGCGATTTGAATCGATCGTCGAGTTCGAGACCGACGCGCCGCGCGTGACCGTCGCCGCAGACGACGTCCGGACGATTCTCGCGGGCGACATCGACCTGGTGCGCCGCACGCTGCGCGCCCACGGCCCCAAGCTGCTGCCGGAAATGGAGTCACGCCTGTCGCACGCCCGCGTGCTGATGGGCGCGCTGCGCGAGGCCGATCACGTGTGGGTCGTCATCGTCCTGCGCGACGCCGCCGCGAACCCCTTCTTCGCCCATGACCTGCTCGCCACCGACTCGGTGCTCGGCTACGGCGGACACATCCTCAACAACGTGTTGATGGGCCGGCGGCTGCAGCAAACCGCCATGGAAACCGTCCGCGCTCTCGCCACCGCGATCGACGCCAAGGACAACTACACCAGCGGTCACTCGGAGCGCGTCGGCTGGCTCGCCCGCCTCGTCGGCGAGGCGCTGGCCCTGCCGCCCGGCGAACTGCAAATGCTCGGTTGGGCAGGCCTGCTCCACGACGTGGGCAAGATCGGCGTGCCCGAACATATTCTCAATAAGCCCGGCCGACTCACGGACGAAGAGTTCGCGGAGATCAAGAAGCATCCGCAAATCGGCTACGACGTGCTGAAGCCGGTCACCCACTTCGGCCCCGTGCTCGACGCGGTGCTCTATCACCACGAAAACCATGACGGCAGCGGCTACCCGAAGGGACTCGCAGGCTCCGCCATTCCGCTCGCGGCCCGCATCGTCCACGTCGTCGACATTTTCGACGCGCTGACGTCCTCGCGCTCCTATCGCGCGGGCTTCACCCTCGACAAGGCCATCGCGATCTTGCAGCAGGATGCCGGCCGCGTCACCGATCCCGAAATCACCGCCGCATTCGTGAAGGCCTTCCGACAGTTCATGCGCGATTGCCCGCAGGACTACATGCGGCTCTTCGCCCATCTCGAAAAGGCCTCGGCCGCGGAAACACCGCCGACGCCGGCCGCGGACGGGGAGGTCGCACAATGATCTCCTCCCAGATGATTCGCGTCATCGCCCGCCGCCTGGCGGCCGCGCTGCTCGTCGTCGCGCCGCTGATCGCCTGGCCGATCCTCCCCGCGCCGTTGCGCGCCAACATCCCGCTCATCGCGGGCGCCGTCCTGCTCGCGCTCGCCGGCGTCTACATGCTCACGCGCCGCAGCGGGCGACTTATCGGAATGGGCGCGGGCGTCGTCAGCGGATTCGCCATCGCAATCGTCATCGCCCCGTCGATCCCCGGGATTCCCGGCTGGGTCGGGTTCGCCGTCGCAGGCGCGGCCTTCGGCGTCGTCGGGCATCTCTCCGGCTTTGGACGACCCATGCCGATACGCTTGCCCGCCCGTCCGGCGGGCCCCGTGCCCCCGCTCAGCAACGCCGCACCGGGCGGCAGCGTCGTCGCCACTCCGAGCGCCGCCCCCGCCGGTGGACGACAGGCCACCATGGCCGAGTCGCTCCGCGGCGTGCTCGAAGAGCTGTGCCGATTCCTCCATCGTGAAGCCGACTATCAGCGCGCCGGACGCGCTCCGACCTGGCTCGAATTGAACCAGTTCGTACGCGACGCCCTCCGCGCTCGGATCGGAGCCGTCGGCGTCAACATCTACCGCCTCTCCGACGACGCCGAGCGCCTCTTGCCCCTGGATTGGAGCGGCGGCCCGATGGACCAACTGCCGACCGCACGCGACGGCGTCATCGGCTGGGTGATCTCTTCCGGCAAAATCTTCATCAGCGATGGCGCCTCCGCCGGCGACGGCGCCGCGTCGCGCTGGGCCTGGCTGTTGCCGCTGAAGGTGGGCGAGCGCGTGCGGGCCATCGTCGCGGTGGATCAGTTCACCCGCTCCGACTACGCCGGCCTCCAGGTCGCGACCGCCGTCCGCGATCAACTGCAAATGGCGTGGACCGCGGTCAGCGCGCTCCAGGCCCTCGAGTTCGCGGAACGCAGCGCGTCGGCCCGCGGGCTGCTCGTGCGGGGCGAACTGCTCACCGTGATCGACCGCGCCGTGCGCGAAGCCAAGCTCTCGGGCGAAGTCGTCCACCTCATGACCCTGGTGATCGAAGGCGTCCGCCGCCTCGATGACGAGGGCTATTGGGCCGAGCGCGACCACCTCGCCGAGCAGGTCGCGGCCTATCTCCGCTCCCAGGTCAGCGGCGATCACGCCATCGGCCGCTTCTCGGACGATCGCTTCGTGGTCGTGATCCGCCGCATGGACACCTTCACCGCCGGGCAACTGACGACGCGCCTGCACGGGGCGATCGTCTCAAAGCTGACCAGCGAGCTCGAACGCATCGGCGGCCCGAGCGATCGCAAGGGCAGCCCGTCGGTGCACCAGATCCGCGTGCGGGCCGCGACCGTCGGCTGCGAGTTCAGCGACGTGCCCGATTGGCGGCCGTTCCCCGGTGCCGGCGAAATGTCCGCCGAGGGCCACGAACAGCAGACGCTGAAACTGATGGGGCCCGCCGCCCGCGAGTTGCTGCTGCGTTGCTTCGGCCTGTTGGAGTTCGCCCGGGCCGAGCGGGTCGACATCGTGCACGACACGCTGGCGCGCCTGCCCGACAACCTCCGCCGACCGCGCGGTCGCGGCGATTCGTCGCCGGGCGTCGGCTCCCCGATCCGCCCGGTGGCGACCGACGCGAACATACCCAAGTACGGCGCGCCGCCGCCGCCACCCGCCAAGGGAGGTACGGCATGAAGGTCGACCTCGAAACTCACGGCAGTGTGGTGGTGATTGTCCCGCGCGACGCCATCACCGAGGCCACGCTCGCGGACGTCAGCGCAGCCACCGAGGCCGCCCGAGCGCAGAGCGGCGGCGGCCGCATGGTGCTCGACATGGGCAACGTCGCCTTTCTCGACAGTGCCGCCATCGAGCATCTGCTGAGCTTTGCGGGCACCGCATCACGCGGGCCGCTGGTGCCGCGTCTGGCGGCGCTCAACGAGACCGTGCGCGAGACGCTCTCCCTGACCGAGACGCTGCCGCGCTTCTCGATCTACGACTCGGTCGAATCCGCCGTGCGAAGCTATCTCTAACCCCCAGCGAGGCCCACCGAGCCACCGATGTTCAAGCGCGCACCGAAACTGGGATCGATCCTGATCGAACGCGGCCTTGTCTCCGCCGAAGATCTCGAGCGCGCGCTCGAAGCCCAGAAGTCCGGCTCGCGAAAGCTCGGCGAAACGCTGGTCGAACTGAAGATCATCAGCGCCGCCACGCTGCTGGCCGCCGCCGCCGAACAGCTCGGCGTGAAGGGCTGCGTGCTGCGCCACGGCCTGATCGATCCGCGCGTGGCGCGCCTGCTCGACTACGAGGAAGGCCGCCGCCTCCGGGCGCTGCCGCTCTTTCTGGTGGAGGGCCGCCTGACGGTCGCGATGGCCGAGCCGCAGTCGCTGCCCACCATCGACCGCATCGCCCAACTCACCGGCTACGAAGTCAACCCGGTCCTGGCGCTCGAGGCCAATCTGCTCGAGTATCAGGAGAAGTACGTCCGCTCGCAGGTCAGCGTCGAGAGCTTTCTCACCTCCCTCGCGTCCGGCGACGTCGAAGTCGTCGATCGCGAAGCCGACGATGAAGATGACATCAACCGCAACATCGAGGAGATGGTCGATGGCAGCCCCATCGTCAACCTCGTAAACGTCGCCATCCTGACCGCCGTCCGAAACCTCGCCAGCGACATCCACGTCGAGCCCGACCGCATCGGCACGCGCATCCGCTATCGCCTCGACGGCATGCTGCAGCAACTCATGAAGCCGCCCCAGGGCATGCACGCGGCGATCGTCTCGCGCATCAAGGTCATCGCGAAGATGGACATCTCGGAAAAGCGCCTGCCGCAGGAAGGGCGCGTCCACGTGCGGGCCGAGGGCCGCGACATCGACCTGCGCGTCTCGACTATGCCGACCGTGCTGGGCGAAAAGGTCGTCATCCGCATTCTCGATCGCGAGCGGATCAACGTCTCGCTCGAAGACCTGGGCTTCGAAGGACCGCGACTCGACCAGTTCCAATACATGCTGCGCAAACCCCACGGGCTGATCCTCGTCACCGGCCCGACCGGCAGCGGCAAGACGACCACGCTCTACTGCGCTCTCGATCGCATCAAGGACTACGGCCGCAACGTCATCACCGTCGAAGACCCGGTCGAGTATCAGCTCGACCTCGTCAATCAGATCCAGATCGCCGAAGGCATCGGCCTGACTTTTCCCCGCGCTCTCCGCTCGATCCTGCGGCAGGACCCCGATGTGATCCTGGTGGGCGAGATTCGCGACGCCGAGACCGCCCGCGTCGCCGTCCAGGCCGCGCTCACGGGCCACCTGGTGCTCTCGACGCTGCACACCAACTCCAGCGTCGGCGCGGTGACGCGCCTGCTCGACATGGGCGTCGAGCCCTATCTGCTCGGCTCGGCCCTCAACGGCGCCATCGCCCAGCGCCTCGCCCGCAAAAACTGCAAGCACTGCCGCGTCACCTATTACCCGAGCGAAACGGCCCTCTCCGACGCCGGACGCGCCGGCGACACACGCCAGACCTATCGCAAGGGCGAAGGCTGTTCCAAGTGCAACTACACCGGCTTCAGCGGTCGCACGGCCGTCTTTGAGGTCATGGTCGTCGACGACGCCATCCGCGAAATGATCAACGGCTCTCACGAAGAGCACGCCATCCGCGAACACCTGCGCTCGCAGGGCTGGAACGACCTGCGCGAACACGGGCTGCAAGTGGCAGATCGCGGCATCGCCGCGCTCGAGGAGGTGCTGCGCGTCACGCACGTCGAGTCCGACACGCGCGTCAAGGCCGAGCGCACCGAAAAGCCGCGCTTCGTGCCGGCCACCGTGGCGGAGCGAAACGTCCTCAACGCGGGAGTGAACTGACATGATTTTTCAGTACACCGCCGTCGATTCACAGGGCGCACGCCACGTCGACACCATCGAGTCGGCCGACCTCCGCGCCGCCCGCGCCGAACTCATGCAGCGCGGCCTGATGGTGGTCGACCTCGGCCAGGGCGAGCGCCGCCGCCGCGCCCCCGTCGACGTGGAAGTGGTCGCACCCGACTCCGCCGGCGGCGCCGCCGCCCGCCCCAAAGTCGTCTTCACCGCCCGCGCCAAGCTGAGCGAGGTGGCCCTCTTCGCGCGGCAGCTCGGAATGATGCTTCAGGCCGGCGCGGCGATCGTCCCCTCGATCCGCGCGATGCAAAACGAAGCCGTCCGCCCGGCCTGGAAATCGATCCTGAACGACGTCGCGACCCGGGTCGAGGGCGGCGCGGCCCTGCACGAGGCGCTCGGCATTCATCGCAACGCCTTCTCCGGAATGTTTCGCAGCATCGTCCGCGCCGGCGAGGCCAACGGCCAGCTCGCCACGAGCTGCATGCAGCTCTCGCGCCTGATCGACGCCCAGCGCCGCGTCCGCAATCGCATCGTCGGTTCGCTCGCCTATCCCGCGCTGCTGCTCCTGCTCGCCTGCGCAGTCGTAACCTCGATGACGCTCTTCATCCTCCCGCGCTTCGCCCAGCTCTTCGACATGCTCGACGCCAAGCTGCCGCTGATGACCACCGTCATGCTGAATACCGCCGAAACCCTCAAGACCTGGTGGCCGGTCGCGCTCCTGACCCCGACCACGGTGATCACCCTCCTGGTGCTCTGGCTCCGCTCCGACACCGGCCGGGCCACGATCGAACGCGGCATCATGTTCGTGCCGATCGTGCGAAAGCTCGCGGCGGCCCTCATGCTCACGCAACTCCTCCAGCTCTGGTCGGCCGCGCTGCGGAGCAAGGTCCCGCTGCTCGAGGCCATCCAACAGGCCACCGAACTCAGCCGAAACGTCGTGATGCAGGAGCTGGTGCAGCGAGCGCACGACGCCGTCCGCGAGGGACGCTCACTCAGCTCGGCCCTCCGCGAATTCTCGTTCGTCCCGCCTGCGGTGCTGGCCGCGGTCGCCACCGGCGAGGAAAGCGGCAAGCTGGGCGAGGCGATGGAGTTCGTCGGCAATTGGCTCGACGAGGACAGCTCCAACCTGCTCGCCACCTTCACCCGCCTGATGGAGCCGATGATCCTCGTCGTCATGGGCGTGGTGGTCGGAACGATGGCGCTCAGCCTCTTCCTGCCGCTCTTCGATCTGGCGACCGCCGCTTGAGCAGCGAGATACAGACATGATCCTCTGGAAACGATCCAACATCGCGCTCGACATCGGCCGCGCCCGCGTTCGCGCCTGCCAGTTCACCTGGCGCGGCGGAAAGCTGACCGGCGCCTGCGAAGTCTTCGCCGACGCCCCGCAAACCGACGAATCGGGCCCCACCGACCAATCCGCCGCCGACCGCGCCGGGCGGCTGCTGCAACAGGCCGAGTTCCACAGTCGCCGCGCCGTCGTCGGGGCAAACGTGCCGCCCCTCGCGTTTCAGGCGCTGACCGTCCCCGACGCCATGTTCGCAGCCCCCGAGACGGAGTGGGACACCATGCTCCGCTTCGAAGGAGCGCGGCTTCTAAAGCTGCAGCCCGATGAAATCGAAGTCGCCGCCTGGCCGCTGCCGCGCCGCGGCGCCGGTCGCGCCAACCTCGCGATTTGCGCCCTCTCTCAGGCCGAAATCGCCCGCGATCAGCAACTCTGCGCCGCGCTCGGCGTCGAGCTTTACCGCGTCGACGCCGCGCCCCTGGCGCTGATCCGCGCCGGCTGGGCCGCCGGCCCGCCGGGCGAACCCGAAAACCCCGAACGCGCCCTCTGGGCCGTGCTCGACATCGGCGCAACGCGATCCACGCTCGCCATCGCCATCGGCCCGATCTGCATCTACGTGCGCTCGCTCCCCCACGGCGGCGACGCGCTGACCGCCGCCATCGCCGACACGCTGGGCCTCGAAAACGCCATGGCCGAACGCGTAAAGCTCGAGCTCTCGGGCGAGTGGGACGAGGAAGGCGGAAGCGACGCAGAGCTCGATGGCGGAGGCCGCCGCACGCAACTGGTCCACGCCGACGCCATCCGCTCAGGCCTCATCACGCGCCTCCGCAGCCTCACCGCTGAGGTCCGCCGGGCGCTCACCTACACGCTCGAAACCACCGGCGAAACC
>JALHOX010000130.1 GCA_022842805.1 Phycisphaerae bacterium
ATGTCCGGTCTGTTCGACGGCTGGCAGCGGCAACTGGAGGTCGAGCAAGCGGCGCCGCAGCGAGCCGCCGACGGATGAGCCGGCGCACGCAGGTTTCGCCGGAGTGGTCGCGGCTGTTCGAGCAGATCGGCCTGCCCGATGCGGCGCGAGCGCTGGCCGAGTCCGATTCGCTCGATTCGCTGCCCGGCCGCTGGACGGCGCTGCAAAAGCCCGGCCTCGGCGGGCGCGAGCGCTGGCGCTGGGAGATCGAAACCGAAGCGGGGCCGCGTACGCTCTTCGTGAAGCGCTACTTTCGCACGCCGCTGCAAGCCCAGTGGGACCGCTGGATGCGCCAGAGCGCCACGCACAGCCGGGCGTGGTGGGAATTTGAGCAGGCGCGACTGCTGCGGGCGGCGGCGATCGCGGCGCCCTCGCCGGCCGCGGTTGCGGAAAGCGTCTCCCTGGGAGTCGAGCGCTGGAGCATGGTTTGCCTCGCCGCCGCGCGGGGAAAGCCGTTCGACGCTGTGTGGAAGCAAGCGACGCTGGAACACGCGCCCGTTACGCGCGGGCGTGCGCGGTGCGAGCTGACGAGGCGGCTGGCCCGCTTCGTGGCCGCGTTTCACCAGACCGGACGTGCTCATCGCGATCTCTATCTTTGCCACGTTTTTGTCGAGCTCGACGCCGCGGGCGAGGCGCCGCCGCATTTCGAGCTGATCGACCTCGGACGCGTCCATTTTCCGTGGCTGCTGCGCTCGCGCTGGGTCGTGAAGGACCTGGCCCAGCTCGACGCCAGCGCCCGGCGGATCGGCGCGACGCGCGCGGATCGTGTGCGATTTTTGACGACATACCTGGGGTTGCCCAATGGGCGCGGGCGTGTGCGCACGTTGGCGCGGGCCGTCGTGCGAAAGAGCGATCACATATTGCGGCGCGACGCGCGCAAGGGGCGCGGCGGGTGATGCGCGTTGCGATCGTCCACGAAGGCAGCGATCCGCGTCGCGGCGGGGCCGAGACCTCGATCGTCGAAATGGCCGAGGCGCTTTCGCGCGGCGGGGTCGATGTGACGCTTGTCGATCGCGGCCCACAGGATGTTCGCTACGCCGTGAAGAGCGGCGGGGGCGCGGTTGAGCCCGGCGAATTTCGCCGCGTCCGCCTGCCCGCGCCGGGCGCGACAAAGCTCGCGCGCCTGCGTGCGTTCATCGATGCGGTCGAAATGCACACGCACGAGGCGAAGTACGACATCGTCCACGCCGTCACGCCGATGCGCGGCGCCGACGTCTATCAGCCGCGCGGCGGAACCTATCCCGAGACGATCCGCCGCACGCTGGCGATCACGAGAAATCCCCTGTGGCGCGGGCTGAAATCGCTGCTACGACGACTGAACGGCCGGCAGCAATTCCTGATGCGGCTCGAACGCGAGATGCTGCTCGCTCCTAACGGGCCGGTCGTCGCCTGCGTGTCGGAGTATGTCGCGCGGCAGATCGCGGAGGACTATCCGGCGGCGGCCGGGCGGGCGCGGGTCGTGTTTAACGGCGTCTCGACGCCGCGCGAACCCGTGACCCCGTCGGCACCGCCATGTGCTGGCGGCGAACCGCGCTTGCTCTTTGTCGCGCATAACTTTCGGCTGAAGGGGCTGCGCGAGTTAATTGCGGCGATGCCGCGCGTTCGCGGGGCTTTGCCGACCGTGCGGCTGCTCGTGGTAGGGCGCGACCGCGCCGACGCTTATCAGGCGCAAGCGCGCAAAGCCGGCGTCGCCGAGGCCGTCGAATTTCTCGGAAGCGGCGCAGATGTGGCGGCGCTCTATCGCGACAGCGACGTGCTCGTTCACCCGACCTGGTATGACCCGTGCAGCCGTGTTGTGCTGGAAGCGATCGTCCGCGGACTGCCCGCGGTGACGACGGCCTGGAATGGCGCGGCGGACGCGGTGCGGCGGTTCGACGCCGGCGCGGTCGTCGATCAGCCGACGGATATCGCCGCATTGGCTGAGGCAATCGTGCGCACCGCTCAACGCGGGCGGATCTCGACCGCGGTGATCGAATCGGCGCGGATGGAATTGTCCATGGATCGGCACGCGCGCGAGTTGATCGCGCTTTACGAGATGCTGCTCAACTCGCGGCGTTCGGCGCAGAAGCGCCGCTGAGCGCCTTCTGAATCAATTCCCCGGTCACCTTCGGGTCGGCCTTGCCACCCGAGATCTTCATCACCTGTCCCGTCAGGAATCCACGAGCCGCTTGCAATTTCTTGGGGTTGCCCAGCGCATCGGCCACGGCTTGCGGATTCGCCGCCAGCGCCGCATTCACCCAAGCCGCGATCTCATCGGCGTTGCGGCTCTGCATCCAGCCGCGCTCCTGTGCGATCTCCCGCGGATCGCGGTCGTCGCTCAGCAGCGCCTCGGAGAGCTGCGCCGCCGCGGTCGCGTTCACAGCGCCCTCGACCACCAGATTCGCGAGCTGCGCGAAGCGCTGCGGCGCGAGCGCCAACCCCGCGATCGAGGTTTGGCGGGCATTGGCGTGCATCGACCAAAAGCTCAGAAATTGCTTGCCAAGTGTCGCCTTGTCGCCGCCGCAGGCCGCGGCTTCGTCGAGCAGATCGGCGGTGGCGCGGTCGTCGACCAGGGCCGGCGCATCCTGCTCGGGCAGCTTGTACTCGCTGATGAATCGCTCGGTGCGCGGCACGGGCAGCTCGGGCATGTCCTCGCGCACGGCACTGACCCACGCCGGCGACGGCTCGTAGGGCGCGAGGTCGGGGTCGGGGAAATAGCGATAGTCCTCCGACTCCTCCTTCTCGCGTTGCGGCAGCGTCATCAGTTTGACGTCGTCCCATCCGCGATTGCGCTTGTTGCCGCGTGTCAGCGTTTCGCCCGTCTCACGCCACTCGCGGGCCTGGCGATCGATCTCAAATTCGATCGCGGCGTGAAGCGACTTGAAGGAGTTGAGGTTTTTCACCTCGACGATCGGCGTGACGAACGTCTCGCTGCCGCGACGGATGCGCAGGTTGATGTTCGGCTCAAAGCGCATCTGCCCCTGCTGCATGTTGGCATGGCTGACGCCGAGGTAGCGCACAAGCCGGTGCAGCTGCACCGCGAACTCGCGAGTCTCGTCGGCCCCGGTGAAATCGGGCTCGGTCACGATCTCCAGCAGCGGCGTCCCCGCGCGGTTCAGGTCGATCGCCGAAAAGGCGGCGTTCTCATGGTCGTTCTTGCCGGCGTCCTCCTCGAGGTGCGCGCGGCGAATGCGGACCTTGCGAATGCGATCGGCGTGCTTGAACTCAAAGTGGCCGTCGCTGCACAGCGGCTGATCGAACTGCGAAATCTGATAGTTCTTGGGCAGGTCGGGGTACCAATAGCTCTTGCGATCCCACTTGGCCCGCGTCGCGATTCGACAATGAAGCGCCAGCCCCACGCGAATCGAATGCTCGATCGCGGCCTGGTTGAGCACCGGCAATGCGCCGGGCAGCCCCAGGCAAACGGGGCACGTCCGCGAATTCGGCTCGGCCCCAAACTCCAACGCGCAACCACACCAGAGCTTGCTCTTGGTCGCAAGCTGCACATGGATCTCGAGGCCGATGATTGGCTGTATGTCTACGCCGTCGATGGACACTCACGCATCTTAGGCAAGCCGGCGAGTGACGGCCAATTGACTTCGCACGAGCGTCCGGAAAGATGCGGCTCATGACTCGAAACCCCCTGCATTCCGCACCGCAAGCGGTCCCGCTAGGCGATCGGCGTCAGCGGCTCGCGCCCGCTCAGCACGGCAATGATGTTCTCAGCCGCGAGCCGGGCCATCGCTCGTCGGGTGGCGTGCGTGGCGCTGCCGAGGTGGGGTAGCAGCACGACATTCGGCAGCTCCGTCAGGCCGGGCGAAAGGCGCGGCTCGAACTCATAAACGTCGAGCCCGGCACGGATGCGGCCGGTCGAGAGTTCGCGCACGAGCGCGGCTTCGTCGATCAGGCTGCCGCGCGCGGTGTTGATCAGCAACGCGCCGTCGCGCAGCAGAGCGAGGCGGCGCGCGTCCAGCATGTGTCGGTTTTCAGGGCGATATGGCACATGCAGCGAGACGATATCGCTCGTTTGCAGCAGTTCGTCGAGCTCGACCCGCCGTGCGGCGAGCGGGCCATCCAGCTCCGGCACATCGCGCGGATGCGAATACACGACCCGCATGTTGAACCCGCTTGAGCGTCGGGCCGTGGCGCAGCCGATGCGGCCTGCGCCGATGATTCCCAGAGTCGCGCCGCTTAATTCGAGTCCCAGCAACTCTGTGGGCCGCCAGCCCTGCCACTGCCCGGTCCGCACGAGGCGGTCGCCCTCGATCACACGCCGCGCTGCGCTCAAGATCAGCGACCACGCAATGTCCGCGGTCGCCTCCGTCAACACACCCGGCGTATTCGAGGCCCGCACGCCCCGACGCCGACACGCCGCGACATCGATATTGTCAAAGCCGACCGCATAGTTGGCGACGATGCGCAGCCCCGGACCGGCGGCGGCGAGGAACTCGTCGTCCACTTTGACGCTGAGCACTGTGAGCACCGCAGAAGCGCCCGCGATCATCCGCAGCACCTCGGGGCGCGGGGGCGGCGTTTCATCGTGTCGCGCGACGACGGCAAAGCCGGCCTCGCGCAGCATCGGCTCGGCGGGCGGCGAGATCAGATGGGTGATGACGACCTGCGGCGTAAGCATGGCCAGCGAACGATATCGCACGGTCCGACGCACGTTGAGCCGCGATCCGGAGCCCCTCTGGGCACGGCGTTCGCGCGTCGAAAACGGTCGCTCTACCACCGGCGGTGGTTCGCCACCCAAAAAGCGCAATCCGGCGGGGTGTCCCTCGCGGGAACCACACTCTGGCCGGCCCGTCTAAAATTGCGATTGACTATGAATCACTTTCACTGCGGGAGGCACACTCGACTTCGCGATCCGCGCCGCTGGGCAATCGTGCTGGTGGGCACGTGCGCATGCGCGATGGGGGCGGAGTTTGTGCGGATCGATGTGCCCGCGCCGTTTGGGGAGGTGGTCTTGCTCACGCTCGTCGATGAAACGCCGCCAAAGGCCCGCGAGCGTCGCGCTGATGCTCCCCTCGTCGAGACGCCGGAGGCGGCCGCCCGTCGGCTGCGACGCCTGATCGTCTCGCTGCGCGAAGGGGCATTGAAGAGCCGCGATACGAGGCGTTATCAGGACGGCATCGACAAATTGCTGACGATCCGCGAGCCGATCGCGATCGAGTTGATCGGCGGCTTGCTGGCCGAAGCCCCGCTCCCCGGTCGCCGGGCGATGTTCGAGGCTCTCCGCAGATTCCCTGAAGACGCCGCCACGATGCAACTCGTTTCACGCGCGATGCTCGAGGAAGACGAGCCGCTGCAACGGGCGATCGTCGACGAATTGCGGCGGCGAGACGACCCGCGCGTCGCGCTCGAGTTTCGTGCGGCGCTGTTCGACCCGTCCGATGGCGTCGCCGGGCGCGCGGCCCTGGCTTTGGCACAACTGCAGGTGGTCGAGGCGATTCCGGATCTGATTCGCGGCCTCACCTTTTCCGACGTGCGCCCGGTGGAAGTCACCACGGAACTGGGGCGTTCGATGCTCGACGATCGGTTCGTGCAACCGCGCCCCCCGATTCGCGTCGGCCGGCGCGGCGGCGGTGAGTTCTCGACGCTGACCACGCACTTTTCGCCGCGCCGCGTGCGGGTGATGCGAACGCAGACGCTCGAGGCGTTGAAACAAATAACGGGAGAGAACCACGGCTTCGATCAGGAAGCGTGGCAGAAGTGGTATCTGGCGACGCAGGCCGTCGGGCCGGTCGAGGAGAAACGATAAATGTCACCCATGTTGACCTGCCGTAGTTCTGCGATGGGGTGCGTCGCGCTCATGGCGGCGCTTTCGAGCGCACCGGCCTTCGCGCAAGCCGGCGCCGCGACGCCCAACCCGGCGCTCGCGCCGACCGCCGGAGCGGTGAGCGACGCGGAGTATCGCGCCGCGCAGCAGGAGGCCAGCGCGGTAAACGCCAAGGTGGCCCTGCTCGATGCGCGACGCGCGCTGCTGGCCGATCGCTGGGTCGAGGCCCGCGAACGCGGAAACGACGCACTTCGCCTGCTGCGAACCTTGCCGACCTCGGAGCGGGTGGTCGATCAGATTTTGATCGCCGAAGGCGTGGTATCGCGCGCCTCCCAAGCGATGGCGCGAAAGCGCCGCGGAGATCACGACAATCCGATCTACGCCTCCGATCAACCCGCGGCCGGTACGACCGCGATGACCCCCGTCGGCGTCAATGCGACGCCGGTCCAGCCGGCGCCGGCCCCACCCACGGGCGCGAGCGGCCAAACGATCGTCGTTCGCAACGCGCCCGCCGCCGCTGCGGCGGCGGACGCGGTCGACCCTCTCCCGCCCGACGACGCCACCGCCGTGCTGGAGCAGGCTCGTCGCGGCGCGCGCATTCGACAGCAGGCCGGCGACGACGCCGCTTCGCTGATGAACGACGCCGAGGCGACGCTGCTCGCCCCGCGCGGAGCGAACGAGTGGGTGGAGTATCCGCCCGACTTCATGGAGAAAGCCAAGCGGCGCGAGGCCCGCTACCCCGGCGGCATGGTGGCGCGGGGCGGAGGCTGGACCGACGCCAACGGCAACGAGTGGTACATGGGCGTTTATGACATCAGCGATCTGATCTACATGCCTCCCGATTTCGTGCCGCCCGGCTCGCTCGACCCGCGCGAGCAGACGCGAATCTCGTTCGATCGCGAAGCATTCCGGCAGCGCTTCTTTGCCTTCGGCGGCGCCTGGCCCGGCGACATTCACGACGCGATCCCGCTGCTGCGCTATTTCGGCGGTGTCGACGATCTGGTCTATCGCGGACCGAAGTACAGCATCGAGCGCCAGCAGCAGATCGAGGAGATGGTCCGCGTGCTTTTGGGCCAGGCCGGCCCACAGGCTCAGATCATCTCGTTGCCGCCGGTGCAGCAGCGGCCCTGAACGCGGTAGAGCGCGAACTCGATAACGACGCGAGCCGCTCCGAGTTTCGGAGCGGCTCGCTATGTTTCTGTTGGGCTGTGAGCAGGCGGCGGATTACTTCGTCGTGAAGTAAATCTGGGCCGTTTCGCTGTTGTCCGCGGTCAGGACGAACTGCAGCATGTACTCCGTGCCCGGCTGCAGGCTGATGCCCGGAACCTGCTGACGCTGCCAATTCATGACCTTGTAGTTGCCCGGGAGGCTGGTCAGGTTGTAGTTCGTGCCCGGCTGCAGAGCGCCGCTGACGTCCTGCGTCGTGCTGTAGATCGTGTACTCAGCCTGGTCCGACGGGTTCTTGCCCATCATCTTGTGGATGCTGATCGTCGTGCTGCTGATCCGGCCCAGGCCACCCTCTTTGCGGGCCTCATACTTGAAGCTCGGGCTCGTGCTCACGGGCTCCTTAATCTTGTAGCTCGACGATCCGGTCGCCGCCTGTTTCAGCTCGTTGCGCTTCGCCGCGAAGCCGTCGAGATAGACCACCGTGTCGAGCTTGTTCGACTTGGTGTTCCGGAAGACGCTCAGGCCGGTCGACGCGGCGCTGCAGCCGACGAGCGTGGCAATGGTGACGGCAAAGCTGGTGAACAGGGCGATCTTTCGCAGCATGCAAGGCTCCTTCTTCGAGAATGCGGAAACAGTGCGGCGGGTCCATCGTCGGCGACAAGCCGGGGCCGCGCGGTCAGAAACATTATCGGCTTTCCGGGTCCGACGGACGACCCGGGCATCACGCACAAAACACAGTGGCCGAAGTGGCGCACGCCGGCGACATTCCGCCAAGCCGTCCTTCTACACCGACGAGCTCGCCGGGTCGTTTCGAAGGGGTGCGACATCGGCATCGCGCAATTCACGCGCCCACGACGATCGACGTCTGGAATGGCCGCGGCGGATCACCCGCCAGGCGGCGCAGAACCGGCCAGGTCAAGCGGCGGGGTCCCGCTGTCGCCGCGATAGCGGTCGATCAACTCGCGAATCTTCGGCTGATCCGGGTTGATTTCGAGCGAGCGATGCCACGCCTCCAGCGCCTCACGCTGCAGCGCAACGCGCGCCGGCGTGTCGAGATACTGGGACATGCGCACCACGCCATAGCCCGCGTAGGCGGCGGCGTTTCGACGATCGAGTTGCAGCGCCATCGCATATTCGCGGGCAGCCTCGTCCATATCGCCTTCGCGCCAATGGCAATAGCCGAGCCGCTCATGCGCAACCGATACGTTGGGATCGATGCGGATGGCGGCGTCGAGCGTGCGACGACCGGCGTCGTAGCGATCCTGATTGATGTAGACCGTCGCCAGATTCACCAGCACCAGCGGCTGTTGGACATTGCATTCCAGCGATCGCTTGTAAGACGCAATCGCCTGATAGGGGTCGCCATCCGCGTCGTAGCAGGCGCCGAGGTTGCTCCATGCGTACGCGTTCCGCGGGTCGATCTTGAGCGACGCGCGGTAGGACTCGATGGCGGACGCGTATTGCTCCAACTGCTGATAGCAGCCGGCGAGGCGGAAATGGGCGAAGAACTGCTGACGATCGATCTCGATCGCGGCCAGATAGGCGCGTATCGCCTGTTTGGCGCGATCCATTAATCGATAGACCTCCCCGAGCTGAAAGATCGGCTCGTAGCTCTTCGGATCCAGCTCGACCGCCTTTTGCAGCGTCGTCTCGGCTTCGGGAAGGTCGCCGACTTCTTTGTACGCAACCCCCAGCTTGGTGTAGGCCTCCGGGAAAGCCGGGTCCAGCTTGACGGCCTTCTGATAGGCCTTGAGCGCGGCGTCGAAATCGGCGGCGGCCATGGCCTTGTCGCCGTCGCGGAGCGACATCTCCGCCGCCGGCCGCCCGATCGCGCAGCCGACGCCGCTCAGCAGCAGCGGCAGCAGACAAAAGGCGAGGCGCGAAGCGCGACGCAGGATGTCGCTCGTGCGGCGAATCCATCGCCGACGCTCGGACATATCGACTCCAACCGGAAATCAGGAAGCGAGCGTAATCGCCGGACCGCCCGCGTTTGCGTATTTACCACCGGACGCGGGCGCGCGTCAATTGATCGCGGGGGGCGAGTGCTGTGCATCGACCGACGGACCGACCGCGCGGGAACACTCCGAAGCTCAGCGTTGCGGGCGGACGGCCCGCCTGCTATCCATCCTGCCATGAACAAGGGTCACTCCGCCGCCCGGGCCGCGTCGCCGGTGTTTCAGACCGGGTCACTGCTGCTGCTGGGCCTGCTGGTGTTCGGCACGGTGCTGCTCATTTCTCCGCCGCTGGGCGAGACCTTCCCGGGTCAGATTCCGTGGAGCAGCAATTCTCTTCTGCGTCCGCTGACGCGGCTGATGTCGCTCTACGATGCGTTTCCGACCATCCGCGGCGTCGAAATCAAGGACATCCTCTTCCACACCTGCGCGGCGCTGGGCCTCTTGATGCTCACGCTCCGCTTCGTCGATCGACAGACCGAGATCGCCTTCGCGATGCACGCCCGCCGGCCTTATCTGCATGCTCAGGTGCTGCTGACGGTCTGGGTGATCCTGTCATTCTGGAGCAGCGCCTGGTCCGGCGACATGGCCACCGCCTGGGGCCAAAGCGCCCTCTACGGCCTCGCGCTCGCCTGGGCCATCGCACTGGGCTGGACACTCAGCAATCGCGAATTGCCGCGGGCCTGCACGCTCATCTGCGGCGCCACGGTCGTCGCGGCCATCCTCTGTGCGTGGTACTACCACTTCCGCAACTCGGCCCATCGCCCGAGCTTTCCCATCGGCAATCCGGGCACCACCGCCCCGTTCCTGCTGCCCGGCTTTTTCCTCCTCGCCGTCCGGCTTTTCGCCACGCCGCTGAACCGCCGCTCGAGTTCGGCCCGCGCCCCGATCGCGGCGTTTCTCCTCCTGCTCTGCCTGATCCCCGTGATTTACTGCTTCTGGCTCACATTCAGCCGCGCCACCATTCTCGCGTTGTTGGTCGGCATCGTCGCGGCGGGCGTTTTGGCGGCGGGTGTGCGAGCCCGCTGGATGGTGGCGGCGGTGGGCGTCCTGCTCTTTGCGGCGGGGGCCTATTGGTTCACGAATCTGTCGACGCAGGACATGAGCATGGCCCGCAGCGCTACGCTGCGCTATCGCTTCTACACCTGGCGCTACGCCGCCGAACTGTGGCAACTTCGCCCCACCATGGGGCAGGGCGCGGGTAGCTACGCCCGGCTGGTCCATGAGCGGGCCACACAGGACCGCGTGCTCGATCCCGCGGCATTCTTGGGCGAGACGATCACCCACGCTCACAACGAGATGTTTGAGATTTTCAGCGAGATCGGCCTGCTGGGCGGCGTGACCTGGGTCGGCGGCATGATCGCCACCCTGCTCGCCGGCTTGCGCGTCGCCCAACTGCGCCGCGGCGGCCCGCTCGCCGTCGACGCGCTGGCCCTGACCGCCGCCTTTGCGGCCTTGCTGGCCGACAGCTTCGCCAGCGTGGCGTTGCGGCTGCCGGGCGTGCCGGCGGTGTTTTAC
>JALHOX010000131.1 GCA_022842805.1 Phycisphaerae bacterium
CATTGTCCAATGCGGCCAACGGCGGCAGCAGGCTCACCGTGACGCCATTCATCGTCAGCTCAAGCGTTCGCTCGCCGTTGTCGACGATGATGTCGGTGCCGGAGCACTCGGCGAGGTCGCCGGCCAGCGTGAACGACCCAATCGGGATTTCGAGGCTGTTGTACGTGAGATCGATCGGGTCACGTCCGGGACCGACGATGCCGGAGTGGGTTTCTCTGATGCACGCAGGCGGGCCGGGCGCGCAGTCGTCTAGTTGATTGCGCCCGAGCCACGTCCCTACGCCGTCGACGCGGTCGCCGGCGCGGAAGGTCGGATACCAATAGTCGGGCTTTTCGATCGCGTGCGCGATATCTCCGGCAGAAAAAGCGGCCAGGGCGGCGGCTCCGGCAAACGAGCGGAAGCCTCGGGACAGGGACGGCCAGCGGAGTGAGCAAGTGAACATGGGGCGTTCCTTTTTCAGCCAGTGGGTCAGCAAACTCCAACGAGCGCACACGCGACGCCCGGCTGATTACTCTCCGCCGCTCCGGGGGCGAATCTGACACTTCGCGGAATTTTCTGGAATCCCCGGAGCGGTAGCGGCCTTATTTAGAACTGCGCAAGGCCTGAAGTGCGTCGCGAAAAGCTGGAATGGTCGGGCCAAGGTCGGCGACGCTGTGGTGTGAACTTCCCCCGCGCCCCCCCCGCGCACCAATCCTCGCCGCTCCGTGCGAATGAGTTCAGCAAGCGTGTCGCCCACCCAACACGCCTGCTGCGACGCGCGAAACCTCAGACCATCCGCGTCAGGGCGCCACGCGAATCGCCGTCGCCCCACCAACCGTCCGGTTCAGCGTCAACCACAGCCGCTGGTTCGCCGCATCGAGCGATGCAAACGCTCCTGCGTTGCCATCGGTGTTGACGGCGACCGCCACGCCATCGACCGAAACCTGCGGCAACTTCGCCGACGTGAAGTTCTCGATCACGAAGATCGGGTTACGGATCGCCGTCGCCGCACCGGGGGTGAAGGTAAAGGAGACGCCGTCGGCCGCGGCGCGCAGGTGATGCGTGGCGTAGGTGTCGTTGTAGCCGTTGTCGAGCGTTCGCATCTGGGTCGAGAGCGGGCCGCGCGGGGCCTCCGCCGCCACCGAGCCGAGCGTCACATTGCTGATGGTCGCGTCGGCCAGCGATTCGACCTGACGCAGCGCGAGCGCGACGTCGCCGGGCTGGTCGAGCGGCTGCCCAGAGGCGGCGGCGCGGCCTTTCGGACCGAGGACGATGAAAGTGGCATAACTGCGATCGCCCTGGCCGCTGGCGGTCGCGGAATAATCAAACACGTTGAAGCTCGACGCGCCCAGCCAGCCATAGTTCGTCCCCCAAGCGAGCAGCTTGGTGCCCGTCGCTTCGTTCAGCGGCTTGCCCGAGCCGACGCCCCAATCAAAATTCATCATCTGATAGGGCCAGCCGTTGACGCACGGCATGGTGTAGGCCCGCGCGTCGAGGAAGCCGGTGCAATCGCCGCGATTCGCAAAGGCGACCGCGGAAGTCGCGCCACGCTCGCGGCCGACAACGCGATCGGAGTAGCCCATCTCCTTGTCATCGGCCAGTGTGCGGACGATGCCCATCTCGGCGTTGACCGCGAAGGTCGTCGCCGACACAAACGGCACGCGGTTGAAGCTGTTGTAGATCCACGGCGATTGCATCGTCAGCATCGCGTCGGTCGTATCGAAGCGCCGGCCGAAATCGCCCCAGGAGATCGTGCCGATGGCGTCGCCCGCGTTGCGATCGGCCGCGCCGTCGAAATTGAGCGAGCCATAGGGACCGCGGCAATCCATGCGATAGGCGTCGAAGTTGATGTTGTTGGGGTTGATCGCCGCGCCGGTCTTCCAGTTGACGGCCCAGATCGGGTGGTCGCGGCCGGTCGCGACCATCCACTCGATCACCACCGGAATCTTGATGCCGTTGCCGCCCGCTTCTTTGTCGCGGTCGTAGAGCATCTCGACGCGATAAATCGCGTGATGCCCGCCGGCGAAGATGGTCGTCTCGATCTTGGTCGGCGCGTTGGCCTTGCCCAGCGGCGAGTTGCCGTTTTGCGTGTTGTGCGAGACGACGTAGCCAAAGCCCTCGTGACCCCAGGCGTCGTCATTCGCGCTGCGAATCACCTCGTTAACGCCGTCGGAAAATGTGAAGTCGTATTGATAGAGATACGCGCCGAGCGTCATGGTGCGCTCGCGGCCGCGCGCGTCGCGCCAGGTCAGCAGCGTGCTCTGAGCGATCGGCGGGGCGACATTCTCTTTGTCGGTGCGCGGGCCGCCGGCACGGGCGACGATGCTCGATGCGCCGGAGACGAACTCGCTCGTCGCGCCGCCAGACGCGGGCGGGGCGCCGACCGGCGGCGTTACGGGCGCGGGCGGCGCGCCATCGGGCGGAATCGGGGCGCTGTCACCGGGCAGCGCGATGTCACCGGGGAGCGGAATGTCGCCGTGGGGCGCGGTGTCGCCGGGGGCCTCGTTCGCCGGGTCCGGCATGCTGGTCGGCGGTGTCATCACACAGCCGGTCATGAGGGCGATCGCGGCGGACGTGATCAGGAAACCGTTCATTTTCACGCGCGGGGACGACATTATCGACTCCTTGGCAAGCCGACCCTGCCCGGGAGCATCCGGTGGCGGAGCGGCTGAACCCGCCAAAAATGCGACGGGCAGACTCTGAGCGATGAACGGGGCTTGGGATTCACGCCGGGATGAGTTCGGGGAGGGCCGCGCTGCGCCGTTCGTCGCGCCGCGACGGAATAGGACGGCCACTGCCGCTGGTTATCCGGCGAGGGCAGCGACGTTGTGCATTTCTTCGCCGCCCCCGAAATGGCTTAGATTATGTCCGGAGTGAATTCTGCGCCCGGTCGGAAGGGACGCGGAGTTCGCCGTCAGGGCGATGCGGGAGAGACGTCATGCGAAACGCGGGTCGCTATCTGCTTCTTTGTGCATTGGTTCTACGGGCCGGGGCATCCGAGGCTCCCGAATCGCGCGGCACGCAGCCAGCAGGCGCCTGCTGCAACCCCGACAACACCTGCTCCGACAACGTCGTCGAAGCCGCCTGTGAATCGGCCGGCGGCGTCTATCGCGGAGACGGTTCCATTTGCGCCGCGGTCAGTTGCGGCGGCGCTTGTTGCTTTGGCGATGCGACCTGCGCGATCACCTCGCGCGCCAACTGTCTGCAGTCCTATGGCAGTTACCTCGATGGCGGCGTCTGCGCCGATCTTGAGCCCTGCCCGATCTGCTTTCCCGAGGATCCCGAGAATCGCGATCTGCTCGACGGCCCGAATGAGGCCTGCATCATCGGTTCGAACGTCAATCCCGGATGCGGCACCGGCGCGCCGAACCCCACCTACTTCTCCCCTGTGGAATGCAACCAGACCATCTGCGCGGGCGCCGCGTTTGACGGCGGCTCTCGCGATTTAGACTGGTATCAGGTTTCCGTCGCACAGGAAACGGAGATGCTGATCAGGCTGGAAAACGGCCTGCTCGAAGACGCTCGGCTGCTGTTCCGATTTCGCTACTACCCGAATCAACAGATCCCGCCGGCCGGCTCGGGCGACGGAACGCCCTGCAGCACCGTCGGCGCCCTCGAAGTCATTCCCGCCGTTCGGGGGAATTCGATTCCGCCGGGTATCACCGTTTTTCCGATCGTGGTTCCCGCCGGCGTGTACACCATTCTCGTCGCCTATGACTTCAACACGCCCGGAAGCATTCAGCCGGTTTGCCCCAACAACTATCGCCTGACGATTGATTGTGCGAGCGCCTCCTGCGCATTCGCTTGTGAAGCGGGCGCGGTCGACGTCGAAAACGAAGCCGGTTGCGGCAGCCCCACTGACATCAACTCGGGCTGCGCCGACGCCTCTTCGCCACAAGCGTTCACCCCGCTTGCCGTCGGACAAATCGCGTGCGGCTCCTCGCGGCTGATTCAGACCACCGGGCCGACCGGCGTGAACGCCGTTCGCGATCGCGACTGGTACTCCATCGATTTGCCCAGCGGCGACTGGCGCGTTCGTTTTCAGGCCGAGTTTCATAGCGTGCTTGCGCTGCGCCCGATCGGCGCGCTCCAATCTCCCAACTGCCTCAACGCCGACCTGTTCAGCCTGATCGTGCCGCAGTGCGAAGAAGCGGTAATCGACCTCGAAAATCTCGCTGGCGGCGCTTATGCGATTGTGGTCATGCCCGACTTCGGCGCTTATGCCTGGTTCCTGGGCAGCAGCGCATCAGCGCCGCAGGAGCTCTGCCCTGCGCCCTATCAGTTGCTCGTCGCCCCGCCGCCGGGATGCAACTCGCCATGCGCCGATGCCAATTGCGACGGCTTCGTGACGGTCGGCGACATCGGGTTTTTCGTCGATGCGATCGTCGCGGGCGAGCCGGGCTGGACGAATCGCTTCCTCCCGGGCCTGCCGACGTGCGCGTTTCTCTGCGCCAACGACACCAATCGCGACGGCTTCGTCACCGTCGGCGATATCGGCAGTTTCGTCGCCGCCGTGAGCGCCGGCGCCGCGTGTCCATGAAGCGTCGCGCGTGGCCGCGCCGCACGCGGGCCGACGCGCTCGTCGCGGTTTGGGAATCAACCCCGTTTCTGCTAGCGTAGCGAGCGGTGATTGCGATGATGACGCGGCGAAATCTCGATGTTCGGGCGAGCCGATCGTGTTCGTCCTCTTCGAACGCCGCTGCGATCAGAAGGGAGTGGTTCATGAAAGCGTTATTGCCTTGCTGCTTCGGAGTCGCGCTCGCCACCGCTGCCTGGGGTGCGCAGCCGCCGGCGATCCAGAGCGAAGAAACGGCGGCGCTGAACGCCCCGTCGCTGAAGATCGAGCGGCCGGCCGCGCGGATCGAGCTGGGCGAGCCGCCGGAGAACGACGACTGCCTGCCCAATAACCCGCTGCTGCCCTGCAACGGCGCCATCACGCTCGACAACACCCTGGCGACGACCTCGCTCACCGACCCGGTATTCAGTTGTCGGGCGGTCGCGGTGTCGCCCGGTTCGGGCTCGATGTGGTTTCGACTGCAGCCGACCAATATCGAAGTGACGATTCAGAGTTGCAATACGCTGACCGGTCCGCAGGACTCGCTGCTGCAGATCTTCAGCGGCACGTGCGGGGCGCTGTCGCTGCTGCCCGGCGGTTGCGACGACGACGATTGCGGCACGCCCGCGGATACTGACTTCCTCTCCACCGTCACCGTCACCGGGCTGACCATCGGGCAGACCTACATCGTCGAGTTTGCGGGGTGGGACGCGGCCTCGCAGGGCGTCTATCAACTCGACGTCGCCTGCTTCGCGCGGCCCGGCGCCTGCTGCATCAATACGAGCTGCATTTCAGAGACGACGCCCGAGCAGTGCTATGACGCGGGCGGCGTTTGGCAGGGCGAGTTCGTCACCTGTCCACAGGCGCTGTGCGTCGCGCCGCCGCCTTGCGGCCCGTCGAATCTCAATGAGAACGAGGGCGATTGCGGACAACCTCAGCCCGACAACTACAACGGCGGGCCGAATTCGCCGAGCTGCATCTTCTTCCCCGATTTCCCCGGCGACACCGGCACCGTGACGATTTGCGGCACGACCTCGGCCGATCGTCGCAACGGCAGCAACCGCGACACCGACTGGACGCGGCTCGTGCCGCTGGAGACGACGCGCTACACCGCCTGCGCTACGGGACAATCCGGCTTGCAGGTGCAGTTCTGGCAGCTCGGCGCCGTCTTTGACCCGTGCAACGGCACGATCCCGGGCGCCGCGACCGCGGGCAACGCGGGCACCCAAGTCTGCGCCAGCCAGTGTCTGCGCGGCACGCAGCAATACGCGATTCGCGTCGCGCCGGTCTTCAATGCAATTGGCGCGCAGGTGAGCGACCCGCAGCGCTTCGGCATCGCCTGCGTGCGTTACAACCTCTCGCTCTCGACCGACGCCTGCATCACCGGCGCCTGCTGCAACCCCGACCTCTCCTGCACCAATGGCGTCGCCGAAATTGACTGCCTCTTCGCCGGCGGCGAATACAACGGCGATGGATCGAACTGCACGCCCGGCCTGTGCGGCGGCGCGTGCTGTCTGCCCAACGGCACGTGCAATTTCCAGTCACAGCAAACCTGCGCGGCCGCGGGCGGTAGCTACAGCGCGGGCATTCCCTGCGTTGAGGTCGAGCCGTGCCCGATCTGCCAGCCGGAGGATCCCAGCAATCGTGACGGGGCCGACGGAACGGACGAGTCGTGCACTCTTGCCGACCCCGATGTAAACCCCGGCTGCAGCGATGGCTCCCCCGGTGCGGCGATCGACTTCACCCAAGCCGAATGCAACGAAACGATCTGCGGCCGCGCTCCGTTCGACGGCGGCTTCCGCGATCTGGACTGGTATCAGGTGACCGTCGCACAAGAGACGGAGATGCTGATCACGATCGAAAACGGCCTGATCGGCGGCGGGACTCCGCTGTTCCGATTCCGCTACTACCCCAATCAGCAGCAGCCGCCGCCACCGGGCGATCCCTGTGACACCTTCGGCACGTTTGACGTCGTGCCCGCGACCCGCGGCAATCAGTTGCCGGCGGGAATCACGGTGATCCCCATCGTCGTGCCGGCGGGGCGCTACACCTTCCTGGTGGCGTATGACTTCAACACGCCGGGTACGCCGACTGCGGAGTGTCCGGCGAACTACCGCGTGACGCTCGACTGCGCCACTCAACCCTGCGCCTTCGCCTGCGATGCCAACGCGATTAACGCCGAGGCCGAAGGCGATTGCGGCTTCCTCGCACAGACCAACGCCGGCTGCTCGATCACGCCGACCGCGGGTGCGTTCACGCCGATCGCAGTCGGAAACAAAGTCTGCGGCACTTCGCGGCTGTTGCAGTCCACCGGCGTGGGCGGGCTGACCGTGGCGCGCGATGTCGATTGGTACGCCATCACGCTGGCCGCAGGCGACTACCTGCTCGACTTCCGTTCCGAGTTCCACAGCGTGCTGCTGATGCGCCGCATCGATTCGGCCAGCACTCCGAACTGCGCCAATCCGAATGTGTTCGGATTTATCGTGTTCCAGTGCGCCGATTTGACGATCGGCTTGCCCGATACGACCGCCGGAACCTACGCGATCTTTGTATCGCCGGACTTCAGCTCCTACGCCTGGTTCCTCGGCTCGGCGGAGACGGCTCCGCAGGAGTTCTGCCCTGCTCCTTATCAGCTGCAGGTGCGAGTGCCGAACGATTGCCCCAATTGCGCTGATTCGAATTGCGACGGGTTCGTCACCGTCGGCGACATCGGCTACTTCGTGGACGCGGTGGTCGGCGGCCCGACGGCCTGGGCGAATCGCTTCCTGCCCGGCGCGCCGGCGTGCCAATTCCTGTGTGCCAACGACACGAATGGCGACGGCTTCGTCACCGTCGGTGACATCGGCTCGTTCGTGACGGCGGTCGGCACGGGAACGCCGTGTCCATAGCCGGATGACCGAACAACCCCCGACCCCATTCCTGCACGGCGCGGCTCACCCCCGCGCCGTGCTTGCTTTCTGCTTCGAAAGTGATCGCCTATTCCCCCACCAGCAACTGCACAAACGGCCCGATATCGCCCACGGAAATCACGCCATCGCCGTTCACATCCGCGAAGCTGATATTGCATTGCGGGAACTGAGCGGCGTAGGCCGGCGGATCGGTGATCGCCAGCACAAACGCGCCGATATCACCGACCGTCACCACGCCGTCGCACTGCATGTCGCCCGCCGCGATTTTGCGAATCTGGAATGTGTCGGTGATGACGCCGTCGGCCCGCAGATTCTCAAAGCTCAGCGTAAACCCGTCGAACGACAGCAGCCCGCAGCCAAACGCGAACTCCGAGCGATACATCAGCGGATGACCGCCGGTGCCGCTGATCCCCGCGCCGCAGTGGCCGTTGACGACATAGACCGCGCCCCGTCGCGGCGCCAGCCCGCGCGGCTTCAGATAGGCCCCGTCTTCCGCCGGACGCCCGTTACCGCCGTCGAGAATGTGCCCCGGCGCGGTCGTCGGCGTGTCATAGGCCCCGTCGACCAGAAACGACCGCTCATACCCGTGCGAATGGCCGCAGAGGACGAGATCGACGCCGCCCGCTTCCAGAATCGGCACGACATTCTGTCGCATCGCGATCATCGCGCCGTCCGAATCGGTCGCGCTATCCGAATCGTGCGACCCGCGCGTGTAGGGCGGGTGATGCCAGTAGGCCACGACCCAGTCCTTCTGCGTCGCCGCCAGGTCCGCCGCCAGCCAGGTCAGCATCGCCGAGCCCGGCGCGTTGCTGACGTTGTACGAATTCAGGCAGATGAAATGCACGTTGGCGTAGTCGAAGGAGTAATAGGCCTCGGTCCCCGAGGGCACACCGCCCGCCTCGGCCTGCGCCGGCAGCGAAAACGCCTCGAAATAGGCCCCCGCCGGCCAGTCGGCGTTGGCCGAGTGCCCGTCATGATTCCCGTGCGTCGGCCAACAGACCGTGCGATTCAGAATGTTCTCATAGGGCGCAAAGTAGCGCGACGTGTATTCGCTGTCCGTCCCGTCCGGATAGACGATGTCGCCCATGTGCAGCGCGAAATCGGGCGGGTCGGCGGCGGTGTGGGCCAGCATCGCGTTTCGCACCGCGAGCTGATTCGCATCGCCCGAGCCGGAATCGCCCACGACCCAGATCCGCACCGGCGGAGCAACGGTCGGCGCGGGCGGCATCGTGAATGTGTGCGCCGCGTCTCCACCCGCCAAGGGCTGCGCGCTCGTGCCCACGTCGTAGAAATAGGTCGCGCCCGGCTGGAGGTCGCTCAGCGTGATCGCATGATCGTGCCTCAAGCCGGCGGCGACGACCTGCTGCGTCAGCGCATCCGGCGCCGCGCCATACCGCACGCGTGAATCGGTCAGCGTGTTCGTACGCCACGCAATGACGATCGACGTCGAGCTCGCCCGCTGCAAATAAGGCTTCCGCAACAGCGCGATCGCCGTCGGATCGAGCGTGTAAGCCACGGTCAGCGCCGGGCGCGCTCCGAAGACGCTGTATTCGCTCGAGCGAATCTCGACGCCGTCGCTGTTGCTGGGCAGCACGATCCAGCCATAGTGCGCCGCGGGGTTCAGCGCGGCGCGCTGCAGGCTGGCGGTGACATTCGCCGACCGACGGGCCACTGTGTATCCCTGCGCAGTGTCGGCGAACGCGCCCCATTCGTTCGCCTGCACGCCCGGCGTGCCGCCAAACGTGTTGTAGGTCGTCGTTTCATCCCACGGCACAAGCGCGTCATAAAGACTGCCCGGATCGCCGCCATTGAAGACGTCGTAGGTCAGCAACGCAGAGACGATCGACGCGCCCGGCGGAATCTGCCCCGCGCCGCCGCCGAAGATGTTGTCGAATCGAAGCAGCGCAAAGGCGTCGCGCCCGCTCGACGACGGCTCATCGGTGTCCCACTTCATACTGCCGACCGTGCCGAAGCTGGCCGCCGGCTGATTCTCGGAGAGCTGCGTGTCGAGCGTCGAGATGTAGCCGTTAATGCCTTGCTGAAAGCTGACGACCGTCGCGCCGCGCGGCTCATCGGCGATCGCCGTCAGGCCGCCGCCAAGCGCGAGGGCGAGCAGGAGAGAAATGCGGCGAACAGGGGCGTTGCCAAACGTTTCGAGGCGGTCAGACATGGGCGGGTCTCCAGCGCTAGGCCGCGCCCGCCCCGCGGCTGCTCGATCAGTTTAGCCCAAGGTACTTAAGAAACGGCTCCTTCTTCGGCTCGCGCCCCAGAAACGCGCGAACCATGTCCATGTCCTCCATCGTGCCGCCCTTGGCGAGGATCTTCGCGCGATAGTCGCGACCGACCTCGGCGCTCAGCATCCCGCCCTGCTCGAAGCGCTGGAACATGTCCGCCGCGTACACCAGCGACCACATGTAGCCGTAGTACGCCGAGTTGTAGCCCATCAGATGACCGAACGCCGATTGCGGCCAGATTTCGTCGATGCGACCGAACTGCATCACGTCGGCGAAGACATCGCCGGCGACCTTGGTGGTGTCGACTTCGCCGCCCGGCGCCAGGTGATAAGTCTGATCGAGCAGGCCGAAGAAAATCTGCCGCTCCGCCCAGAGACCCTTGCCGAAGGTCCGGGCCGCGTACATGCCGTCGATCATCTCTTTGGGCAGCGGCTCGCCGGTCTTGTAGTGCCGCGCGAAGGTCGTCAGCGACTCGGGCAGCCAGACCCAGTTTTCGAACATCTGCGACGGCGCCTCGACAAAGTCGCGGGCGCAGCGCGTTCCGCCCAGGCTGGCCAGCTCCGCCTCGGTCAGGATCGAGTGCAGGCAGTGGCCGAATTCGTGGAAGTAGGTCTCAACTTCATCGTGCGTCAGCAGCGAGGGCTTGTCGCCGGTCGGCTTGGTGAAGTTGCACACCAGCGCCACCACGGGCTTCTGCACCGTCCCATCGCTCCACTTCTTGCGCGAGCGCAGGCCGAACTGCGAGATCGGAAGAGCG
>JALHOX010000132.1 GCA_022842805.1 Phycisphaerae bacterium
CCGAAACACTCGTAGCGGCCTGCGGCTCGCAGGCCGACGGCTCGTAGCGTCCGGCGGCTCGCAGGCCGACGGCTCATAGCGTCCGGCGAGCCGCCCGCGGCTGAAGTTAGCATGACTCGGCCCGCGCGGCTCCTTTCTGCATTTTTCATTCTGCATTCTGCATTCTTCCTCCAACCCCTCCGCGCGTTTCGCCCCCTTCACCCCTCCGCCCGCATTAGACAACCGCCCCGCGCCGCCAAACAATGCATCCTGCGCTTCCCGCGCCGACTGTAAGCGGCGCATGGCGGAGCGACTTGTCGGCGAGCGACCTCTTTCAAAGGGTTACTGATGCAGCGGCACACAAATCATCGATCGGCGCGGCTCGCGCCCTGGACTCTTCGCGCCGGGTTCCTCACCGCCTGCGGGCTCGCGATGCCCGCCTTCGGCGAATCGCCCGCCAGTGCACCGGCGGCCGGCAGCGCCTCCGCCCCGGCGTGGAAGTGGTCGGCCCGCGACGTGGTCGAGATGCGCCGCATCAGCGACGCCCGCATCTCGCCCGATGGCAACGCGATCGCCTACATCCGCAGCGTGCCGCGCTCGCTCGACGCCAAGGACGACGGCGGCGCATATAGCGAGCTATTCCTTGCCGCCGGCGATGGCGCCGCGCGACCCATGATCATCGGCAAGGTCAGCGTCAACGGCGTTCGCTGGACGCCCGATGGCGCGGGTCTCTCGCTTCGCCTCAAGCGCGGCGACGACAAACACAACGCGCTCTATTTCCTGCCCAAAGACGGCGGCGAAGCCCGCAAGGTGCTCGGCCACGAGTCGTCCATCGGCGACTATGACTGGAGCCCCGACGGCCGCATGGTCGCCTTCGCGGCCGACCCGAAAGAGCCGAAGGACGCCGAGACGAAGAAAAAGCGCGGCTTCACGCAGGAGATTTACGAGGAAGACTGGAAGTACTCGAGCATCTGGGTCGGCACGGCCTGCTTCGACGCCGACGCCAAGCACGAGCACGAAGCGGAAAAGCCGCGCGAGTTGAAGATCGAAGGACACATCACCAACCCGCGCTTCAGCCCCGACGGCAAGCGCCTGCTGGTCGACCACACGCCCACCCCCGCCGTCGATGACGACATGATGAAAAAGCGGCTGTGGATCGTCGACGCCACCGACGGCAAACCGCTGGTGAAGATCGCCAACCCCGGCAAGCTCGGCGATGCGGATTGGTCGCCCGACGGCAAGTGGATCGCCTTCATCAGCGCTGCCGACCTGAACGACCCCTCCGCCGGCCGGCTGATGATCGCCAACGCGAACAGCGGCGAATTCAAGGACCCGCTGCCCGACCTCGCCGGCGACGTGAAGGCCTTCGCCTGGCAAGATGCCGACACGGTCATGTACATCGGCGACGTCGGCACGCAGACGATCCTGGCCAAGATCGACGCGAACGGCAGCGGCGCGAAGACGATCCTCGAAGGCATGCCGCAGATCCTCGGCTCCATCAGCCTGAGCAGCGACGGCCAGAAGGGCGCGTTCGTGGCCGATTCACCGGCTCACCCCGGCGAGCTTTTCGCGATGAATCACGGCGAGACCGCCCTGCGCCGCCTGACCGATAGCAACAAATGGCTGAGCGAAAAGCCGCTCGCCCGTCAGGAAGTCATCGAACACACCGCGCGCGACGGCACCACGCTGCAGGGCATCCTCTTTCACCCGCTGACCGGCGCAAAGCCCGCCCCGCTCGTGATGGTCGTTCACGGCGGCCCCGAAGCGCACAACTCCAACGGATGGCTGACGCGCTACGCCAACCCCAGCCACCTGCTTTGCGAGCGCGGCTATGCGGTGTTCTTCCCCAACTATCGCGGCAGCACCGGTCGCGGCGTGGCCTTCAGCAAGATGGGCCAGCACGACGAAGCCGGCAAGGAATTCGACGATCTGGTCGACGCCGTCGATCACCTCGCCAAGGCCGGCATCATCGACCGCGCCAAGGTCGGCGTGACGGGCGGCTCCTACGGCGGGTTCGCCACCGCCTGGTGCAGCACAAAGCTGACCGAGCACTTTGCCGCCGGCGTGATGTTCGTCGGCATCAGCGACCTGATCAGCAAGAGCGGCACGACCGACATCCCGAACGAGATGTACCTGGTTCACGCCCGCGCCTGGCCCTGGGACGAGTGGGAGGACCAGCTCAACCGCAGCCCGATCCGCTGGGCCGGCCAGTCCAAGACGCCGCTGCTCATCATGCACGGCAAGGACGATCCGCGCGTCCATCCGTCGCAGTCGCTCGAGCTCTATCGCTACATGAAGGTGCAGGGCAAAACCGTGCGCCTCGTCTGGTACCCCGGTGAAGGCCACGGCAACCGCAAGCTCGGCGCGCAATATGACTACTGCCTGCGATTGACCCAGTGGATGGATCACTATCTGAAGGGTCCGGGCGGCGCCCCGCCGGCGCATGAGCTGGATTACGGGATCGCGTCGGAAAAGGAAGACGACAAAAAATAGATGCCGAGCCGGAAACCGCGGCCGGTGCGCTCCGCGCGGCCAGGGACGATCGCATGCACCGAATCTGGTACGCGCGGGACGGCTTGGAAGCGAGCGAGATCGTCGAAGCCCTCGCCGAAGAGGGCATTGTCGCTGACGTGATGGGGATGGGTCTGCAGAGCGCCGGCGGCGCGCTGCCCACCCACGCCGTCGGGCCCGAAATCTGCATCGCCGATGAATCGCGGCGAGAGGAAGCGGTTCAGATCATCCGTGCCCTGATCGCCCGCGGCGGACTGCCCCCCTACTTCCCCACCGTCTGCACCCAATGCGGCTACGACCTGCGCGGCAACCTCGACCCGCGCTGTCCCGAATGTGGCTTTGAGTTTCGCACCGTACCGCCGCCATGGATGTGCGCCTGCGGCGAGGAAATCGAGGGCCACTTCGGTGCCTGCTGGCGCTGCGGCGCAATGCAGCCCGAGAGCGAGCCAGCCGCACAACCGCCGACGGATGCTGCCCCAAAGCAAAGCGCCGGTCGGAGCAATGACGCCGCCGATCGAACGCAGCGTCGCGCCGGGCCGCCGCTGCGATATGAGCGTCTGGCGACGTCGCCGCGCGAGTATGGCGTGTGGACTTTCGTGGTCATGGGTGTCCTCGCGCTCCTGCTGCTGTTGCTAACGGTCCTCAATCGATAGCACGGGGGCACGCCGGGCCGATCGGTCGCCCTCCGAGGCCTCAACCAAATCCACCAATCCCCGCCACCCTGCTCGCGCGCGGCACAGCCTTTGCGTCGAGCAAACGTGTTTCACGTGAAACAGCGTTGCGCCCCCACGACGCAACCCCCGCCCCGAAACCGGCCCCGGAGCTACCCGCGCCGATTGAGAATGCGAACGTCGTCGACCGAGCGCATGTCGTAGTGGACATCGCGCCACCAGAAGCGGCTGCTGACGCCCGCGGCGAGCAGCAGGGGAACGTTAAAGAGCGCCAGCAGCACACCGCCGAACAGCTCCATCGCCCACACGCCTCGATGCAGTGCGGGATCGGGAAGCATGCGGCGGACGGCGCGGTGGCGTATGGCCCCCTTGGTCATCGCGAGCAAATAGATGACCAGCGCGAGCGAGAACGCGAGCAGGCCCAGGCTTCGCGGCCCCAGCACCATCCAATAGATCGCGAAAACGACCATGCTCCAAAAGCCGATCACGAACAGCGTGTTGTTGATCGTCGCGGAGATCCAGAATGGCGGGGCGCAGACGCGGGTGATGATGAGCTGGCGACGGGCGAAGCGCCAAAAGCGACCCCAGCCGCTGTGGTCGTGATTGGGGATGAGGACACGCGGCGTGAAGTAGAGCCGCTGGCCGGCCTCGCGCACGGCGCGGGTGATCTCAAAGTCTTCGGAGAGCACGTTTCGCCAGCGCTCGGCGATGCGGAGCTTCTCGAACGTTTCGCGGCGCATCGCGACCGAGCCGCCCCAGACGAAGTTGGTGCGCCGCGCGATGACGAGCAAGTTGATCGCCAGTGCGTTCCAGACGCAGCGAACGAGGCCGAGCAGCGTGCCGTCGGGGACGTACCAACGGAAGCCGGTGACGGCGCCGATCTCGGGATCGGCCAGCGGCGCGGTCATGGCGCGCAGCCATTGGCGATGGGGCACGCTGTCGGAATCGAGAAAGGCAAATGCTTCGCTGCGCGGATCGGCGGCCTCGATGGCGGCGAGGTGGTTGGCGATCTTTTGGACCATGGCGGTCGAGCAGCCGGCGATGACGCAGCGGAGAGAGGGGTGAGGAGGTCGAGGGGTGAAGGCGTTGGCCGCATCGGACGTCTGTGCGGCGCGCGAATGTTCGATCGTTCGCTGGATCAGGTCGTACGCGGGATCGGTGTCGGATTCGACCGCGCAGATGATCTCGTAATGCGGATAGTCGAGAACCTGCACAGCGGCGAGTGTGGCGGGCAGCTCGGGGTCGAGGCCCTTGCATGGGAGCAGGACGGAGGCGAAGGGTGTGGGGCCGTCGAGAGGCCGCGCCAGCTCCGAGGAGACATAGCGATCAAAAAGCCATGTTTGCACGACCGAACCTGCGAGCAGGAGGATCGCGACGACCGAAAGAGCGGCGAAAAGGACGAACATGGCGAGCACGGGAGGAATGGTGCGCGAGCGGGGGCAGGAAGGGAAGCGGGGGAATTGCGAATAGCGAATGGCGAAGGAAATGCAGAATGCAGAATGAAGAATGCAGAAGGCGCGCTCGATGACGGTCGGCGCGCCGGACTTACGCAGGCCGCGCGGCGGGGATCGGTTTGGGCAGGCCGCGATACCAAAGCCCGACGAAGGCCGCCGTGAGCAGCGCCTGCGCCGCGAGGCCGGGCCATGGGTTGCCGGCGCGGGCGAGGCAGAGAATGGCGGTGCCGAGGGGAGAAACCTGGCCGAAGAAGAGCGGGCTCTTGCGCCGAGCGGAATTGCCGTCCGCGCCGGCATCCACTGCGTTGGAAGCGGTGTTCTTCACACCCTCACCAGCCGCGCTCTCGATGATGTGGTGTTCGGCTTCGGCTTCGAAGTTTTCGTCGTCGTCCGTTCCGTGCGTGTGCCCGTCAGCCGGCGAGACCGCGGTCGTGACGACGACGGACTGGGAGTCCTCTCGCAAATCGTCAAAGACCTCTTGCACGCCGTCGGCGAGCAGCGGCATGACGCGGAAGACGACATAGGCGATTCCGACCCAGAGCACGGCGGCGCGCTGATTGCGCATGCAGACGACAAAAATCGCGATGTCCATCACCAGCATCAGCAGGATCGCCAGGGGCAGCGCACCGTCGCCGGTGAAGGAGAAGAAGCTGAGCTTTTCCGGCTTATGCGGCGCGATCGGGACCGGATTGAAGGTGATCGAGCCATCGGGGTTGACGACCGATCCTGGCGGAAGGCGGTAGCCGGCGGGCAGGCTCGTGCCGGCCGGGATCGTGACCGAGCCGGGCGCGGCTGCGCCGGCGGCCTTCGCTTTGCTGAGATCGACAAAAAGGTCCGGGCGGCTGCCCAGCATGACCATCGCACACATCAGGGCCGTGAGCAGCAGCGGGATGGTGACGATGTAGCTCCGCGAGCGGGCCGAACGGCGCTCGCCAAACGCGGCGGCGTTTTCGGAGGCGTTTTGCTGGTCGGCGGCGGCAGCGAGCGGGGCATACGCGATCAGCGACGCGACGGCGAGCGACGCGCCGAGCTGGACCGAGAGCGCGTCGAGGTCGGGGTCGCCGAAGCTGAAGGCCGAAGGCATGACGCAGATGGCGACGACGGTGACCACGGCAAAGAGCAAGACCAGCAGCAGACCGTGATTCAGGCCGAAAAGCGACCCGCCCACCACGCGCACCTTGCGGGCCGCGGCCGCGAAGAAGAGCACCGAGAATGCAATCTGCGCGAGAGCAGACGCGATCAGCGAGGGGCCGGCGCCGCTGATACTCGGCAGTCCTTTGGTGACGACCGAAATGAGGATCGACGCCGTCGCGAAGCCCAGCAGCAGCCGCAGGCCGGGAACGAGTTGAATGATCGATCCGCCGCCGAGGAAGAAGAAAATCAGGAGCGGCGCGCCCTTTTTTCCCGGCGCGTGCAGAGCCAGCAGCAGAGCGGCGCTCGCCGCGAGGAAGGACATCATCAGCAGCAGCGCCTGGCCGCCGAACCAGTGCTGCAACATCACGCCGGCCGGCATCGTGAGCAGCCGCCCTGCGTCGACGCAGAGCCACGCGCCCAGCAGCACAGCCGCGGCGTAGAGGCAATAAGCCAGAATGGGGGCGGAGGAGAGATAGCCGAACGCGATTCGTACGCCGCTGAGCGGCGTCAGTCGGTGCGATTCGAGCATGCCGCTGGTGTAGTCGGTCACGACCGCCTTGCGCACCGCCAGCGGAACCATCAGGAGCAGAAAGAGGCACTCCGCACCGGCGACCCATCCGAGAGTGCCGGCGCTGGTGCTGCTGGAGATGGCGCTCTTTTCGAGCTCGCTCGGGGGGCGTCCCGTTCGCAGAGGAAACGAGGTGATGGCGGAGGAATACGCGACGTACCAGCCCACGAGCATGACGACCAGGTATGCGCCCGCGGCGAGAATCAGCTTGTTGCGCCCGCCGGCGAGGTTGTAGTGCAGGCCGGCGAAGGGGTTGAAAGCCATGCGGAGAATTCCCTGACTCTGTTAGTCCACCTGAGCGATGCCGCTGCGGAGGTACGCTTGTTCGAGGTCGACCTGGATCGGACGGAACTCCACCACCGGCAGGCCCGCCATGATGAGTCCCTTCAGCGCTTCGGCGGCCGCCGCCTTATCGCGCGGCAACTCGAGTGTGAGTTTTTCGCCGTCGACGCGCACGGCCCTGACTTTCGCGAATGACTTCAAGCGATTTTCGACGTCTCCGAGGCGAGCCGCGAGCGTGACGGCATACTGCGTGGTGTCGCTGGCGTCGGATTCGCCGGAGATGTCGGCGACTGTGCCGAAGCGCAGCACGCGGCCGCGCTCCATGATGAGAATGTGGGTGCAATACTCGGCCAGGTCGGCGAGGATGTGCGAGGAGACGATGATCGCCTTGCCTTGATCGCGCAGGCTCGCGAGCAACTGGCGAAATTGCAGCCGGCCGCCGGGGTCGAGGCCGGCGGCGGGCTCGTCGAGCAGGACGACGAATGGATCGGGCATGAGCGTTCGGGCGACGGCGAGCCGCTGTCGCATGCCGCGAGAGAGAGATTTCACCGGGGCATCGCGCTTGTCGCGGAGCCAGAGCTGATCGAGCCAGAAGTCGATGCGCTCTTTGATCAGCGGGCGATCCATGCTGTAACAGTCGCCGATGAATTGCAGATATTGAGCGACGGTGAGTGTCTCGTAGACGGCCGGAGTGTCGGGGGTGAAGCCCAGCGGGGCGCGGCTGTCGGCACGATCGGGGTGAATCGGCTCGCCCATGATCTTCACCGAGCCGGTGGTGATGGGCTGCAAGCCCGCGGCGGCGCGGAGCGTGGTGGTCTTGCCGGCGCCGTTGGGGCCGATCATGCCGAGAAGGTCTCCGCCACGAAGTGCGAAGGTGACGTCGTCGACGGCAAGGAATGAGCCGTAGCGGACGCGGACGCGATCGAGTTCGAGCAGAGTCGCGGACATTCTTGGACGCCCTCCAGGCGAAAACCTATGATCGCGAGGGTCCGGTGAGACGGCAAGCGCGGGCGTGGCGAGATTGAAGAATGCAAAATGCAGAACGACCATCGAAAGTGAGCACCGCTCCGCACGGCATGATCAGATGCGGCGATTCGTTGATTCTTGTGGGCGGGTTGTCCGCGCGACAAGCGGTGGATGGAGGCTGATATGCGAGTGATCTATTCGACCGGCGGGCCTGCGGGCGGCGGGCTTTGGGTATTGCCGCTGTTGGGCGGGCTGACGTTGATCGCGGTCGGCGTGCTGATCGTGATCTATCCGCCGATCCTCGCTTATGCGGTGGCGTTCCTGATGATCAGCGCTGGAGTGAGCTTGCTGGGGATGGCGCTGACGTGGCGAACCGCATTTCGAAATGCGGGCGGGATGGCGGGTGCATCGCAGACGCGCGAGGCCGAGTGGGAGGTCGTGGATTCGCCGGGGAGTGGGCGGATGTTTGAAGAGCGCTGAGGCGGTTTGCGGGGGATTCCACAAATTACCGGGCGACGCCGGCCGCGGGCCGGCCGGTTGCGGTTCGTTCCACGTCTGTTATGCGTTATTCTGAAATTGCCGAACAGAAGATCTCGCCGGCACTCGCGGATTCATGGTTCGCGCGGCCGGATGCGGAAAGGGAGAAAGACGCATGACCTCGCGACGTTTCGTCGGCTCGTTTTCGCTCGCACTGGGCCTCCTCGCAGGCAATGCCTTCGCCGGCGACACGCCGCTGACCAGCCAGCTGATCGCGAGCGGCTTTACGCAGCCGCTCTATGTCACGCATGCCCCGAACGACTCGACGCGGTTGTTTGTCGTGCAGCGCAACGGGCAGATTCGCATCATTCAGAACGGCAGCGTGCTGCCGATTCCCTTCCTGAATATCGGCGCGCTGGTGAACACAAGCTGGCTGGAGTGGGGCCTGCTCGGCCTGACCTTTGACCCCAATTACGACACGAACGGCTACTTCTACGTCCACTACTCCGACCTGCCCAGCGGCAACTGCGTCATCGCGCGCTATCAGGTGAGCGCGGGCAACCCCAACCTCGCCGACGCCGCCAGCCGCACCGTCATTCTCTATCTGACGCAACCCAACCAAAACCACCGCGGCGGATGGCTGGGATTCGGCCTCGACGGCTATCTCTATGTGCCCTTCGGCGATGGCGGCGGACAGAACGACCCCAGCAACCGAGCCCAGAACATCAATCTCTTGCAGGGAAAAATCCTGCGCATCGACCCCAGCGGCGACGACTTTCCCGCCGACCCAAACAAGAACTACGCAATTCCGCCGAGCAATCCCTTCGCCGGCGCGATTCCCGGTGCGGACGAGATCTGGGCCTTTGGGCTGCGTAATCCGTGGCGCTGCTCGTTTGACCGCGATACGGGCGACTTCTGGATCGGCGACGTCGGACAGTTTCAGCGCGAGGAATTGAACTTCGAGCCGGTCGGCTTCGCGGGCGGACGCAATTACGGCTGGCGCTGCACCGAGGGGACCTTCTGCACCGGGCTCACCGGCTGCACCTGCAACGGCGTCGGACTCACGCCGCCGATCTTTGAGTACAACCACACCGTCGGCGTCTCGATCACCGGCGGCTACGTCTATCGCGGCTGCGCCATGCCGGCGATGCGCGGCGTCTACTTCTACGCCGAGTATCAGCTCAACAAGATTTTCAGCCTGCGCTACGACGGCGTAAGCGTCACGCAGCAGCAGGATCGCACGCTCGAACTCGACCCGCCGGGTGCGACGTCGCCGCAATCGATCGCCAGCTTCGGCGAAGACAGCGACGGCGAGATCTACATGGTCGACTACAACGGCGGCGAAATCTGGAAGATCGTGCCCAACGGCGTGCCGGCGGCGGCGTGCGTGCTTCCGGGCGACATGAACTGCGACGGTATCGTCAGCGTCGGCGACATCGCCGGGTTCGTGCTCGCGCTCACCGATCCGGCCGGATACGCGACGGCCTTCCCCACCTGCGACATCAACGCAGCGGACGTGAATGAGGACAGCGCGATCAGCGTGGGCGATATCGCGGGGTTTGTGACGCTGCTCGTCGGCGGTTAATGGCGGAGGATCGCGCGCGAACAGTCGCCGCGCGAAAATGGTCGGGTGCGTTGCGATTGGCTCCTCTTGCCGACGCGCCCTCTGGCGCGTCATGACTTGCCGAACGCGCGATTTTTTCGACCGCCCGTAATAGCCACGCGCCCGGCTCGTCCGTCTTCCTTACGGAGTGGCGGATTGAGGCGGCCCGACGCTTCGGCCACCGCATGTCTTCCGCAGGAGAGCGTCCATGCCGAGATTGTGTCTTGCAGCCGGGCTGCTGCTTGTCGGCCCGCTATTTGCCCAAGCACAACCAACCAACGTGCGGGCCTGGTATGCCGCGGGCCAGGTCTTCGTCGTCTGGCAGTTTCCCGCCGCCCCCGCCAACTCCACGGACACGGTGGAAATCTACGCCTCGGCCGCGGCCCAGGCGAATGTAGCCGCGATGGCGCGCGTCGGCCGGCTGTTTTTTCCCGAGTACACCGGGGCGAGGCTGAAGGCACTCCAACCCAACGCCCGCTTGCAAATCCCCACGCCAGCCGGCGGCACCTATCGCCTGGCGGTCGATGAAGGCGTCTTCGCGTATACCCCGCGCGCCGCGGGCAACCTGTTCTTCGCGGTCGTCGACACCGGAGCCGTCGCCGTAAACGCGCTGAACAGCGCCGCCACTGCGTTCAACTACAACCCGGCCAACGACCCGATTCGGCCGCATGTCCAATTCGTCGGAAATACCCCGGGCGGTCATCTGTATCGCGCGCGGGTGGTCTGGGCCGAAGGCCGCGACGACTACGACAACGCCCGCC
>JALHOX010000133.1 GCA_022842805.1 Phycisphaerae bacterium
AGATTCACGATGCGTACGCCGTCGCCGACCGATATCGAGCGCGGGGCGTCCGGGTCGTGCTGGGCGGGTTGCATGTCACCAAGCTGCCCGACGAAGCCGCGCTGCACGCCGACGCAATCGTGATCGGCGAGGCCGAGCCGCTCTGGCCGCGATTGATCGACGACGCCCGCCGCGGGCAACTGAAGCCGCGCTATCAGTCGCGGCCCGGCGAGCATTTTCACCTGGTCGATTCCCCCCTGCCGCGTTTCGACCTGCTCGACGTCGATCGTTACAACCGCATTCCGCTGCAGACGAGCCGCGGCTGTCCGCATCAGTGCGACTTCTGCGCCAGCTCGATCCTGCTGACGCCGCGCTACAGCGTGAAGCCGGTTGAGCGAGTCCTGGCGGAGCTGCGCGCGATCAAGGAAATCTGGCCGCAGCCCTTCATCGAGTTCGCGGATGACAACAGCTTTGCACAAAAGAAGCATTACAAGGAGCTGCTGCGGGCGCTGATCCCCGAACGGATCAAGTGGTTCACCGAGGCCGACATCTCCATCGCCGATGATCCCGAGCTGCTTGATCTCATGCGCGAAGCCGGCTGTCGCCAGGTGCTCGTCGGCCTTGAAAGCCCCGCCACCCGCGGCCTCGACAGCATCGAGCTGCGCCGCAACTGGAAGCTCAAGATGCACGACCGCTACGAGGCAGCTGTGCACGCGATTCAATCGCGCGGCGTGACGGTCAATGGTTGCTTCATCCTCGGGCTCGACGGCGAAGGCGAAGAGGTCTTCGACGCGATCTACGACTTCGCCGATCGCACCGCGTTGTTCGAGGTTCAGATCACCGTGCTCACGCCCTTCCCCGGCACGCCGCTGTATGACCGGCTGCTGGCGGCGGGTCGCATCCTCCACCCCGGTGACTGGCGCCGCTGCACGCTCTTCGACGTGAACTATCGCCCGACGAACATGACCCCCGAGCGGTTGCAAAGCGGTATCGTCGAGCTCGCCAAGCGGCTCTACGCCCCGGAGTTCGTCGACCACCGCCGCCGCCGCTTCTTCGAAAACCTGCAGCGCTGCGGCACGCCGCGCGGGCCGGGCCTGCCGGAGTATGCCGCGCGAAACTGATTCGCCGCAGGAGGGTTGTGCTACTTCGCCACCTGCAACACGACGCGATAGCGCGCCTTGCCGGCCTCAAGATGCGCGATCGCTTCGTTGACCTTTGCGATCGGAAACAGCTCGACCGTCGGCGCGATCTGGTGCCGCGCGCAGAAATCGAGCATGCGCCGCGTCGTGTTGGGGCTGCCCAATGGCGAACCCGAGAGCTGCTTTTGACCGACGATCATCGGGAACGCCGCCACGCCGATCGGCTCCGGCACCGCCCCGACCACATGCAGCCGCCCGCGCGGCCGCAGCGTGCCCATGTAAGCCTCCCAGTTGAGTGGCACATTGACCGTCGACAAGATGAAATCGAGCGAGCCGGCGATCTTCGCGAGAGCGTTGGCATCGCGCGAGTCGACGATGTGATGTGCCCCCATCGCGCGAATCTCGTCCGCCTTCGCTGCGTTCGATGAGAACGCCGTCACCTCGCAACCCCACGCCCGCAGGAATCGCAGCGCCATGTGCCCCAGCCCGCCGATACCGATCACCGCCACGCGATCGGTCGGGCGGACATCGAATTGCACCAGCGGATTAAAGACCGTGATGCCGCCGCAGAAGAGCGGCCCGGCGCTTTCGAGCGAGATCCCCGCGGGCAGCGGCGTCGCCCAAGCCGCGTGACAACGCACACGATCGGCAAACCCGCCATGCCGCCCGACGATGGTCTGCTCGTTCGTCGTGCAGAGGTTGAAGTCGCCATCGTTGCAGAATTCGCAACTGCGACACGAGCGCGAGAACCAGCCGAGGCCGACGGTCTGCCCGACCGCGAGATGTGCGACGCGCTCGCCCTTCGCCGCGACGCGCCCGACGACCTCGTGTCCGGCGACCAGCGGATAGGCGCTCATCTGCCAATGGTTGTGGAGCATGCTCAGATCGCTGTGGCAGATGCCGCAATACTGCACCGCAATCTCGACGTCCTCCGGCCCCAGCGGACCGGGCTCATATTCAAACGGCTTCAGGGGCGTATTGGGTGCAAGAGCGGCGTAAGCGTGAATCATGGTTCGCGTTCTCCGTGTGTGTGTGTGGCGTTGAAGCAGTGGCGAAAATGATAGTTCGTGCGAGGCTTGCCGTGCTGGCGGATCGCCCCGCCGCCGGCGTCGGCGACCCGGCGCTATTCCGACACGCGCGATCGAAGACAATCGGCCAAAACGGCCAGAAAAGCAGCGTTTTGAACGGATCTTTCCCTTGCAACCCGCACCGCGCGATTCCTATACTGACCGCCGCATTTCTTGCACGAGCCGTCAGCGCGACGGCTGTACCACACACACTGCGGCGAACGCGATTCCGCGCGCCGCGAAGCAGGAGCCACTTCATGTTTCGACGTCTGCTGGGATGCGGGGGTGCTGGTGCGCTGACATTTGTCCTGATCGCCGCCGCGCCGCAGCCGGCCGGCAATCCGAACGCCGCCCTGGGGACGGACTCCGGCGCGCCGGCGATTGACGAGAAGATCGTCATCGGCGACACCGTTTTTCTGAACAATGACGATTTCCTTGCCTCCGGCGGCCGCTGTGCCACGCTCTAACCCCTGCCCGAAGAAATCGACCTGATCGAAAACAACCCCGCCAACGTCGACGTGCAGCGCGACATGATGGACGAGACCTACGGCGCCGGCACCGTCACCGTGCAGGTCTGGGTCCACGTCATCAATCGCGGCAGCGGCATCTCCAACGGCGACATCCCGCAAAGCTGGATCGACAACCAGATCGCGGTGCTCAACAACTCCTTCAGCGGCGCGACCGGCGGCGTGAACACCATCTTCCGCTTCCAGCTCGCCGGCGTCACACGGACGACCAACAGCACCTGGTACACGATGGCCGACGGCTCCTCGGCCGAGGCCCAGGCCAAGGCCGCCCTCCGCCGCGGCGACGCGACCACGCTCAACCTCTATTGCGCCGCGCCCGGCGGCGGCATTCTCGGCTGGGCGACCTTCCCCTGGTGGTACGCCGGCAACCCGACCGACGACGGCGTCGTGATCTTGAATAGCAGCATGCCCGGCGGCTCGGCCTCGCCCTACAACCTGGGCGACACCGCGACGCATGAAGTCGGCCACTGGCTCGGCCTTTATCACACGTTCCAGGGCGGCTGCAACGCCACCGCCGGCGACTATGTCAGCGATACGCCGGCCGAGCGCTCGCCCGCGTCGGGCTGCCCGACGGGCCGCGACTCTTGCCGCAACCTCTCCGGCCTCGACCCGATCACCAATTTCATGGACTACAGCACCGACTCCTGCATGTTCCGCTTCAGCGCCGGCCAGGCTGCGCGAATGGACGCGGCCAGCCTGCAGTATCGCGGTCTCTAACGCGTGATAGAGTCGTTGTGCGGTTGAGTTGATTTTGCACGTGCCGTCGGCGGCGCGAGGTGATCTCTGCGCATCGGATGGACCCCGCCGCCGCCGACGCACTGCTCCGGTTGGGCCGCACGCCGGCCCAACGCTGACCTGACAGGTGCGACGGCACGCCGTATACTCCCCCGTCTCTAAGCGCGCTCGTAGCTCAATTGGATAGAGCGTCGGTCTTCGGAACCGAAGGCTGGGGGTTCGAGTCCCTCCGGGCGCAGTAGCATCTTCTGGGGTTCGTGATCGGGGTGGGGGTTTGCCGAGCTACTCAGAGGCTTTGCCCTGGACGAACGCGAGGTCCGCGTTGGCTGCGGTCCCGTCGCCGCCGGCCGTCGAGACCACCCGCACGCAACCACGACCGTCGCGCTTTGCGCCGTACAGCGCGTCGTCGGCGATGGCGATCAGCTCGCTCACGGCTGCCCCACGCGCCGCTTCGGCGCCGCCGATGCTGGCCCCGATGAGCGGCTTCCCGCTCGGATCCGGCTTCTGGCGCAATTGGTTCAATAGTCGCTCCGCGGCGAGCCGCGCCCCCTCGGCATTGGTCGCGGGCAAGACGACCAGAAACTCATCGCCGCCGAGCCTTCCGGCGCAGTCCGATTCGCGCAGCATGGCCTGCATGCGCGCCGCGGCGTGGCGAATCGCCTCATCGCCGGCGGGATGCCCGTCGCGATCGTTGATTTGCTTGAGCCCGTCCAGATCGACCATCAGGATCGACAGCGCGGTGTGATAGCGCGCGGCGCGGCGCAGCTCGGTCTGCAAACGCTCTTCGATGCCGCGGCGGTTGTAGAGGCCGGTCAACGCGTCGAACCGCGCATCCCGATCGGCTCGTGAAAAGCGCAAGGCGTGCTGCAGGCACCGCGCGCAAAATTCCAGCAGCGGCGCGAGGCGCCCCGGATCGCGGCACGCGCCCGCGAGCGGCTCACTGCACTTCAATACCGCCACAATCTCCCCCGCCGTCGCCAGCGGCAGAAACGTCGCGAAAGAATCCTCGGCGGCGGTGATGGAAGCGGAAGGCGCGTCGACGATCGCGTCCAGTCGGCGGATCGTGTCCCCCTCGTCGTTCATGCTCTCGACTTCGGAGAGCGGGCTCGACGCCGCCAGCAACCACGATTCGCCGATTGCCGGGCGCAAGTAGAGCGCGGCGCGGTTGTAGCCCAGTTGGCGCGGCAGGTGCTCCACCAAAAGCGTCTGCACGCGGGGCAGGTCGAGGGTCTGGTAGGTGGCGACCCACATCGGCAACAGCCGCCACGGCGCATCGCGATCGTCGCGCATTGCCTCGGCCCAGAGGACCGAGATCGCAGTCCGCGTCGCCGGCTTTGCCACCAGCAGCCCGGTCGGAAACACGCGCGGCAGCTCCGCCCCGCGCCGCGCGAAATAGACATACCGTGCAAACGGCCCCGCCGGTGGAACGGGCGCCGTATCCAAGTCAATCCAGCACTCGCTCGCAGTCCCCAGATCGAACGCCCCCTCGGCGACGGACTCCGCACAGCGCAACACCCCCGCAATCGGCGCCGCCGAGACGACGGCCTCGCGAAGGGCCGCGTCGCGGGTGATCAGGAGAACTCGCTGATTGGGCGGATTCGGCATCGAAGTTCCGTCGGCAATTTTCGCCACTACACCCTATCGGCCGGGCACACCCGCCCGGTTCAGGTCGCCGGGGCGATCCTCTTTCGACCATTAGAGGGTAGTCCTTTCCGCCGTTTTTGGGCGCGAAGTCGGCGCGGACGGCGCAAGATCGATGCGGGAAACCCCTCGGACCTACCGATAGCAAGGGAACCGGCGTGGCGGCGTCCGCCGCGGGGCCGGACCGCGCTCGACATTCGCGGCGCGGAGTGGGCTCGTTCGACTGGCGGCTGAGATTTCCATGTTCGGCGCGATCTCGACGCTGCTGCGCGGCCGTTGGCAGATGCCGCTCGCCGTCCTTGCGACGGGGGCGGCGGCGGTCGCGCTCATCCGCCTGACGCCGGCCAAACGACCGATCGCATACGAGGCGATCCGCGCCAGCCTCGAAGAACTGAAAAACGCCGGAGGCGCCCTCGACGCCGCCGACGCTGCCGCGAACTTGCTCACGCTCGACCCCCCGCCGCCGAAAACCACACAGATCGAACTGCATCGCTTCATCGCTCAGATCCTGCACGAGCAACTCTCGCAATCGAAGAATCCATCAAAGCCCAACGCCGAAAAGCTGCTGCACCACCTCGATAGCGCTGTGGCGCTCGGACATCGCCGATCGGCCCAGGACACGCTGCAGATCGCCGACGCACTGCGCTGGATCGGCGACGCCGCCGACGCCGCCGACGGCTATCGATCTCTGGTCGCACAAGACGTCCCCACCGGCGTGCGCCGCGCGGCGCTGCGGCGGCTGATCGACCTGCTCACGGCGACGCAAAGCAACTCCGAAGAGCGCCGCAACCGTCTCGACCAGTTGCTGGCCGATCGCGGTCTGCCGATCCCCGACGCCTGGCGGGCGCTGCAGGAAGCGATGCGGATCGCACTCGATCAGCACGAAGCCAACCGGGCCCGCGCCCTGCTGGACGAAAACCGCGAGCGCTTCGGCGGCGTCGAACTCCGCGGCTTCCTCGATTACCTCGACGCCCTGGTGATGGTTCACGAGGGCCGCACCACGGAGGCGGCGCCGCTCATCCCGTGGATCGACGAGTGGGCGGTGCGGACCGCGCCCAAGTTCGAACTGGATGCGCAATTCGGTCATCTGCCTGCGATGACGCGCTGGCTCTTGGGGCGCATCGCGCTGGAAATGGGCGAACACGCCGACGCATTGGCCCATTTCGACGCCGGAATCGGCCTGCAGCCCGTCGGCCGCATGTACTTCACGATCGCCGCCTCGCGTGCCCAAGCCCAGGCGGCGCTCGGCCGACACGCCGCGGCGCTCAGCGAATTGCGCGAAACCGCCCGGCGGATCGAGCGTGGCGAGGAAGGCGCAGAGTCGCGCCGCGAGTTTCGCGAGACGCTTCCGGAGCTGGCGGCGCTCGCCCGCAAGCAGGAGGCGTGGAACGACATCGCCCCCTATCTCGAATATGCACTCGAATTGACCCCCGCCGAAGACTCCAACGCACGGCTGCCGTTGCTGCAGGGGCTCGTTGCGGCGTATCAATCAGCCGCGGAGCGCACCCAGGACGATCTGAAACGGCAACGCGAGTTGCTGGCTCGCGCCGGTGAAACGCTTGCGAAGGCGGCGCAACTGGCCGTCTTCGACGAAGAGCGCCACGGCGCGTTGCTCTGGGCCGCGGCGGAGACGCTGGACCGCGCGGGCCGCATGGCCACGCTGCAACGCACGCTGCGACATTTCATCGACACGCGTTCCGAAGACCCGCGCCTGGCCTCGGCCCTGCTGCGGCTCGGCCTCGCTCACGAAGCCGTCGGCGAATTTGACACCGCCACCAACCTCTATCTCGAACTCATCGCGCGCTTTCCGCGGCTCGAAGAGGCCTCGAACGCGCGGCTGCGGCTGGCCGCGGCCTATCTCGCGATCGGTCGCGAGCGGGCCGCCGACGCCGAGCGCGAGCTTCAGGCGATTCTCGGCGACGACTACATCACGCCCGATGCGAAGGTATTCCGCGAGGCGCTGCTGGGCCTCGCAGAGCTATGGCTGGACCAGGGGCGATTCAGCGAATCGATCAGCCGATTCGAGGATTTCCTCGAGCGCTACCCCGATGACAACGATCGCGTTCGAGTTCGCTTCGAGTTGGCCAATGCGCTTCGCGAGAGCGGCTTTGAACTGGTTCGCGAAGGCGGCGCGCCCGGCGCGCGGCAAAACGCCGCCGACGAAGGGGCGCTACGCCTGCGCGACGCGGCCGAGCGCTTCCGCGCCTTGCGGGCCGAGTTCGGCGAGCTGCAGGACGTCGATGCCGAAACGGCCCTTTTCCGGCGGCTGACGCTCTTCTATGAGGCGGACTGTCTCGCCGCACTACGCGAGCCCGAGGCCCAGGCCGCCGCCATCGCGCGTTATCGCCAGGCTGCGGTCGAATATGAGCAGACGCCCGCGGCGCTCACCGCTTTGCTGCAGCTCGCGAATCTGCACCTGCGACAAGGCGAAGTCTTGCCCGCCGCCCGCTCGCTCGAGCGGTGTCGCTGGGTGCTGAGCGCAATTCCCAACGATGCCTTTGCCCAGGCCGACGACGGCATGACCCGCGCCGACTGGGATCGCTACTTGCAGACGCTTTCCAACGCACACCTTTTTAAGAACGTGTTCAACGCCCAATGACCCCCTACCCGGAGACCCGCGCCATGCAGTTCGCCTCCAACGCCTCGGACCAGGCCTCGCTCGCCGCCGCGCTGAGCGCGCCGTCGACCGGAAACGGGAACACCGCCCGCGAAGTCGTCACCTTGCTGACCGTTCAACGCGACCTCTACGCCCGGCTGCGCGGCCTGGCCGAACAGCAGCGCTCGGTCATCCATGACGACCGCCCCGAAGTGCTGCTGCACCTCCTCACTGAGCGCCAGACCATCGTCAATCGCCTGGCGCGGCTCAACGCCCAGCTCGCCCCCCACCGACGCACCTGGGATGTCACCTACGCCGCCTTGCCCCAGCCCCAGCGCGAGGAAGTGACCCGCCTTTTGGGCGAGATCAACGGATTTTTGCGCACGATTTTGACCACCGACGAAGAGGACAGCGCCCTGCTCGCCGCCCGCAAACGGCTGGTGGCAGACGAGTTGGCCGCGACCGGCCAACAGCGATTTGCCGCAAAAGCTTACGCCGGGGCGGTGCGCCCGCACGCCGAAAGTGCCGATCTGGAATGGTAAGAATGACCTCCGCACCCGCAACAACCGCGCTGCCCGCTTCCCACGCCGGCCCCGACCTGCTGGCCGGCGTCCTGCGGGAATACCTCGACGCGACGTCTCGGCTGCAAAGCACGCACGAGACGCTGCAGCGCGAGGTGACGCGCCTGCGGGCCGAATTGGAGTCCAAGGATCGCGAACTCGAACGCCGCCGCCGCCTGGCCGCTCTGGGCGAGCTGGCCGCGGGTGTGGCCCACGAAGTCCGCAATCCGCTCGGCGCCATCCAGCTCTACAGCGGCCTGCTCCGCTCGGCGGTCGGCAAGCTGCCCGATGCGCAAACGCTGCTCGACAAAATCGAGCTGGGCGTGCGCGCCATCGACGCGGTGGTTCAGGACACGCTGGCGCTGGCCCCGCGTCCGCGCGATCTCGTGCCGCTCAACGTCAAAGCCCTGTTCGACGCCACGCTGGAGCTCTGCTGCGAAAAGCTCGAGCGTCAGCGGGTCGAGGTGCGCCTGACGGTCGCCGACCCGGCCCTGCGCGTCGTCGCTGAGCCCGAGGGGCTGCGGCGCGTGCTGATGAATCTCGTCGTCAATGCGGCCGAGGCCTCGCCCGCCAGCTCGTTCGTCGAACTCGTCGGCGAGCAGTCCGGCGAACGCGTCCGCATCTCGGTGCTCGACCGCGGCAGCGGCCTTCCGCCCGACGCGATCGACCGCATCTTCGACCCCTTCTTCACCACCAAGCAACACGGCACCGGCCTCGGTCTCACGATCGCGCACCGGCTGCTCGAAACCTATGGCGGCGAGTTGACCGCCGCGAACCGGCCCGGCGGCGGGGCTGCGTTCGTCCTGACATTGCCGCGAGCCGAAACCGAACAACAGACGCACACCCCGACCCGTTCGCGGCGTGAGCGGGTTGCCTGAGAAAACGACTGGGAACGAAAGGAAGCGCTCCATGGCACAGGTATGCATCGTCGACGATCAGGCCCTTCTGCGCGACTCGCTCAGCAGCGCCCTCACCAAGCAGGACCACACCGTCTTCTGCTTTGACAACGCGCAAGAGGCGCTGACCCACATGCGCCAGCAGGAGGCCGACGTCGTCGTCACCGACCTGCGCATGCCCGGCATGGACGGCATCAGCCTGTTGAAGGAAATGCGCCGCCTCGGTCTCGATACGCCGGTCGTGCTCATGACCGCGCACGCCTCGGTCGAAACCGCCGTCGAAGCGATGAAGCACGGCGCCTTCGACTACCTGACCAAGCCCTTCAACGCCGAGGAGCTTTCGATCCTGATCGAGCGCTCGGTCCGCGAGCGCAACCTCGTCCGCGAAAACGAAGCCATGAAGCGCACACTGGAAGACCTCCAGAAGCCGATGCAGCTCGTCGGCCGCTCCGCCGCCATCACGCCCGTCTTCGAGAAGATCGAGCGCGTCGCCCAGAGCACCGCGACCGTGCTCATCAGCGGCCCCAGCGGCGTCGGCAAGGAGATGATCGCCCGCGCCATTCACGCCGCCTCTCCGCGGCGCGACAAGCCGATGCTCGCGGTCAACTGCGCCGCGCTGGCCCCCAGCCTGCTCGAAAGCGAACTCTTCGGCCACGAAAAAGGCTCCTTCACCGGCGCCGACCGCACCCGCAAGGGCCGCTTCGAGCTGGCCGACGGCGGGACGCTGCTGCTCGACGAAGTCAGCGAGCTCGACATGAGCCTGCAGGCCAAGCTGCTACGAGTCCTTCAGGAACGCGAGTTCGAACGCGTCGGCAGCTCGGTCACGCGCCGCGTCGACGTGCGCGTCATCGCCACCACCAACCGCGACCTCCGCGACTGGTGCGCCAAAGCGAAATTCCGCGAGGACCTCTTCTATCGCCTGAGCGTGCTGCCGGTCGAAGTGCCCGCGATCCGCGAGCGCTCCGACGACATCCCCCTGCTGCTCGAACACTTCATCGAGCGCACCAGCCAGCGCGAAGGCAAGCCGCGCCCGCAACTGACCGCCGACGCCCTGCGAGCGCTGGTCGAATACCCCTGGCCCGGCAACGTCCGCGAGCTGCAGAATTTCTGCGAGCGCATGTGCGTGCTGGAGGCCGGCCGCACGATCGACCCCGACACGATCCGGCCGATGCTGAATGGCCTGATCAAGGTCGCCAGCAAGCCGGTCGTGAACCTGACCTACCGCGACGGCTCGATCCTGGCCGACGCCGAACG
>JALHOX010000134.1 GCA_022842805.1 Phycisphaerae bacterium
GGGTGAGGGTTCGCGGGGCGGGTTTTCGGATGCTTCGCATGAGCGGGCTCCAGTTGGCCGGGGAGTACGGCCAAACGGGAGTGCGACGATCCGGCGGCCGATACACGCCGATGCGAATCGCCCGCCCCCCAATATTTCGCCCGTCGACCCGGCTATTGTGAATCGCCGGGAACTTGGTACGATACTTAACTCGGATGTCTGACTCCGCCTCCAAACGTTGGCGGATTCGTCGTCCGATAACGCCTAATCGGGGCGTAGCTCAGCCTGGCTAGAGCGCTTGCTTCGGGAGCAAGAGGTCGCTGGTTCGAATCCAGTCGCCCCGATTCGCCTCACCCCACCCACGTTTTCACCGCTTAGTCGAAGTCCCCCAACAGTTCGGCGGCGCTTTGGACGCTTCCAACTAATCACGCACGATCCCTGCATCCGAGCTCGCACATCGCCTCGCCGCCACAGTCCAGTTCCGACCGCCGCGGCCCCCGCGCCTTTTCGAGACACGCGATTTTCTACCGCCACGATTTGACCTTCCGCCGCGGGGTGTTATACTTCCGATTGAAACAGCCGTTTGAACTTCTGGTTTCAAACAAGAGATACATCCGTGAGCACCGCCAAGACCGATAAAACCAGCGACACGGGCCATCCAGCCGAGCAGGACACCCGCGTGCGGCTGCTCGAAGCTGCCGGCGAGGTCTTCGCCGAGCGCGGTTTCCACGGCGTTCAGATTCGAGATATTTGCGCGCTCGCCGGGGCCAATATCGCGGCGGTGAATTACCACTTCAAGGGCAAGGAGGGGCTCTACCGTGAGGTCCTTAAGTATGCCCACCACTGCGCGATGGCGGTGGACGAGCTGCAAGTCGCCATCCCCCCCGACGCTCCCGCCGAACAGAAACTTGGCGTCTTCGTCCACACGTTCTTCCGCAGCATGCTCTCCGGCGGACGCCCCTCCTGGAACGGGAAGCTGCTGGCGCGGGAGATGATCGAGCCGAGCGCGGCGCTCGACGATCTCGTCATGAGCGAGATCACGCCCAAGTTCGCCCTGCTGCGATCGATCGTCGCGGAGATGCTCGGCGTCGCGATCGAACACCCCGCCGTGCGCTGGTTCGGGGCGAGCGTCATCTCGCAGTGTCTTTTTTGGGAGCACAACAAGCCGGTGATCCAGCGGCTCTATCCCGACCTGAGCTATTCCGACGAACAGATTCGATTCATCGCCGACCATGTCGTACGCACCTGCACCTTTGCGATGCTGGGGGCCCGCGGCAAGCTCGATGAGTATGCGACCTGGCCGGAGGGAAAACGATGAATCGCATCGCGCTCCAAATGCTGCTCGGCGATCGCGCCAAGTATCTCGGGCTGATCTTCGGCATCATGTTCGCGACGCTGCTCATTTCGCAGCAGACCTCGATCTTCGTCGGCATTCTGGTCCGCACCGCGGGGCAGATCCTCGATGTCTACGAGGCCGACATTTGGGTCATGGACCCGCGCGTGAAATTTTTCGAGGAGATCGAGCCGTTGCCCGATACCGCCGTCTCGCGCGTCCGCGGCGTGCCGGGCGTGAAGTGGGGCGTGCCCTTCTTTCGCGGGCAGGTCGTGGCTCGGTCGACCGACGGCATGTTGCAACAAATCATGCTGCTGGGAATCGACGACGCCACGCTCACGGGCGCGCCGCGCAAGATGATCATGGGCAACCTCGACGACTTGCGCCGGCCCGACAGCGTGATCATGGATCGCGACGGATTCAATTTCATCTGGCCCGACGAGGAAATGAAGCTCGGCAAAGTGATCGAGCTGAATGACCGCCGGGCGGAGATTGTCGGCTTCTGCGAGACGACGCCGCCGTTCGTCACTACCCCCGTGGTCTACAGCCGCTACTCCAACGCGATGAAGTATGTCCCGCCTCGCAGCAAGCAACTGTCATATGTGCTGGTGAAAGCGAGCGACGGCCAGACGCCCGAAGAGCTCTGCAAAAAGATCACGGCACAAACCGGATTCGCGGCCTACACCTGGCGACAGTGGGCCTGGAAGACGGTCGGGTACATCCTCGCCCGCACCGGCATCCCGATCAACTTCGGCATCACCATCGCGCTGGGCTTCATTGTCGGCAGCGCCATCGCCGGACAGACCTTTTATCTGTTCGTCGTTGAGAATCTGAAGCAGTATGGCGCACTCAAAGCAATCGGCGTCAGCAACGGGCGCATATTGCTGATGGTGCTGCTGCAAGCGCTGGTCGTCGGCGTCATCGGCTACAGCCTCGGCATCGGCCTCGCCGCGATGTTCTTCGAATTCACCGGCAAAAACGTCCCGGCCCTGCGCGGATTCTTCCTGCCCTGGGAGGTCGCGGCCGGCGCGTTCGTCGCCATCATGACCATCGTGCTGCTGGTGAGCGTCTTTAGCGTGCGCAAGGTGCTCGTGGTCGATCCCGCCATCGTTTTTCGAGGATGACCGTGTCGCAGGCTTCGCAAACTTCACCGACCGCCGCAACGCTCGCGGCCGCGCCCGTCGCGATCGAATGTCGCGCCATCACGAAGGAGTTCGTGAACGGCGACATGGTGACGCCGGTGCTGCACGGCGTCGATCTCGAGCTGCCCGCCGGCGAAATGGGCTTCCTCGTCGGCCCGTCGGGCTGCGGCAAAACCACGCTGATCTCGATCATCGCCGGAATCCTGACGCCGACCAGCGGCGAAGTGACGGTCTTCGGCCGCGACATCCAGCATTTGTCGGCGGGCCAGAAGACGCGCTTTCGCCGCGAGAATGTCGGCTTCATCTTCCAGCAATACAACCTGCTGCCGGCGCTGTCGGCCGTCGAAAACGCCGCCATTCCGCTCATCGCCGCCGGCCGCCCCTATCGCGAGGCGACCGCCGCCGCCGCCGAGCTGCTCAGCCGGCTCGACATGGGCGACCACCTGAAAAAGCAGCCGCGACAGCTTTCCGGCGGACAGCAGCAACGTGTCGCCGTCGCGCGGGCGCTGGTGCACCAGCCCAAGCTCGTCGTATGCGACGAGCCGACGGCGGCGCTCGACGCGCACACGGGCCATCGCGTGCTCGAGCTGCTGCGGGCCATCGCGATCAGCCCGGACCGCGCCGTGATCGTCGTCACCCACGACAACCGCATCTTCGAATTCGCCGACCGCATCGCCCACATGGACGACGGACGCATCCTCGACATCGAGCGCAACGGACATCAACGAAATTCAGGCGCAAGCGCCGCGACTCAAGCCGCGACCACGCGCCACGGAGGCAGCCACCATGTTTAGCCGAGCCACCGGCGTCGCGTTTCGTTTCGGAATCCCCTTGGTCGCGCTGGGAATGCTCAGCTTTGCGACCATCAGCGTGGTGCGCGCCCGCACGCCGCGCCCCGAATACGACCCGCCCTACGCGCCGGCCGAAAACAAGTTCGCCCGCAGCGTGGCCGCCACCGGGATCGTCGAGCCCAGCAGCGAGAACATTCTGATCGGCTCCCAGAAATCGGGCGTCGTGCGAAAGGTCTTCGTCAAGGTCGGCGACCGCGTACCCGTCGATGCGCCGCTGTTTCAATTGGAAGACCGCGAGGCGCGTGCGGCGCTGGCTGTGCGCGAGCAGCGCCTGATCGTCGCCCGCGAACAGCTTCGCGAGCTGGAGAAGTATCCGCGCCCGGAGGAGATCCCCCCTGCCGAGGCACGACTCGCCGCCGCCCGCGCCGGCATGGCGGAGGCCGAGGCCAACCTCGGCGACCAGCGGCGACAGCTCCGCTTTTACGAAGACGCCGGCAAGGTCCGCGCCGCCACCGCCGACGAAATCGAGCGCTTCCGCTTCGCCGTGCAAATGGCCGAAGCCCGGCTAAACGAGTCGAAATCAAGGACCGCCGAGGCCGAAGCGGCGCTCGCACTGCTGAAGGCCGGCGCGTTTGAGCCGCGCGTGGCGGCCGCCCGGGCAGAGGTCATGCAGGCCGAGGCCGAAGTCGATGACGTGCGCGCCGCGCTCGACCTGTTGCAGGTGCGCGCCCCGCGCGATGGCGTAGTGCTCCAGGTCAACGTGCGGGCCGGTGAATATGCCCAGGCCGGCATGCTCGCGACTCCGCTCATGATCATGGGCCAGGTCGAGCCGCTCCATATCCGGGCCGACGTCGATGAGACCGACGCTGTCCGCGTCCGCGCAGGCGCTCCGGCGCGGGCCTACATCCGGGGCGACGCCACGTACAACGCGCCGATCGAGTTCGTCCGCTTCGAGCCCTATGTCATCCCCAAGCGCTCCCTGACGGGCGGCGTGGGCGAGCGCGTCGATACCCGCGTCCTGCAGGTGATCTATCGCCTCGATCCCAAGCTGCTCCCGGTGTTCGTCGGCCAGCAGGTCGATGTGTACATCTCGGAGGAGCTCGACAAGCAGCCGGCCAGCGGCCCCATCACGCCGGCGTAATCTGCACCACGACCTCCGACACTTCGAAGCTCCGCCGCGTCGAGCGCGCCCACCGCCGCCGACGCGACCACCTCATACCCGGAGCCGCACGCGCAAGTGGCGATTGTTCACGGTGCCGCAGCAATCCCATTCTCCCCTGCCCCCCGCCCCGCTAGACTCCCCGCCCCGGCGAGGCACGCGCCACGCCGTCCCACCCCTCACTCGGCTTCGGAGCGTCGGATCATGTTCGGCAAATTGCTGACGGAGTTCATCGGTACGTTCTTTCTTGTCCTGACGATCGGCCTGACCGTCACGACATCCAACACACTTATGGCCCCGATCGCGATCGGCGCCATTCTCATGGTCATGGTCTACATGGGAGGACACGTCAGCGGCGCGCATTACAACCCCGCCGTCACCGTCGCCGTCGCGCTCCGCGGAAAGTGCTCATGGGGCGAGGTCATCCCCTACTGGATTTCGCAGATCGCCGGCTCGCTGGCCGCCGCCTATGTCGTCCACATGTTGGTCGGTCGCCCGTTTCTGCTGAAGCCGCAGGCGGACCTCGACGTCAGTTTCGCCGTCATGGTTGAGGTCTTCTTCACCTTCGCCCTCGCGCTCGTCGTGCTCAATACCGCCACCGCCAGCCGCACCGCGAACAACTCGTTCTACGGCCTCGCCATCGGCTTCACCGTCACCGCCGCCGCCTATGCCGGCGGCGCATTCTCCGGCGGCGCGTTCAACCCCGCCGTGGGAATCGGCCCCAACGTCATCGCGTTTCTCACCAGCACGGCCTCGGAGGGCGCCGAGTCGCCGCTATCCTCGATCTGGATCTACATCGTCGGCCCGATCGTCGGCGCCGCGGTCGCCGCTGGCGTCTTCAAGGTTCAAAATCCGGACGGCTAAGCCGCCCGACCACTGATGCACGGATTCCTCCACGAACTCGGTAGAAGTGAGACGCTGCAGACCGCCCTGGTCTGCAGCCTGCTCGCGGGCGTCGCCAGCGGCGTCGTCGGGAGTTACGTGGTCGTCCGGCGCATCGCCTCCATCGCCGGAAGCATCGCCCATTGCGTCCTTTGCGGCCTGGCATTCGCCGCGTATCTGGCCGTGGTTCACAAAGTGAGGATGTATCACCCGATCCACGGGTGGGTGCCGCTCGATCCGCTGGTCGGCGCGCTCGTCGCCGCCGTGCTGGCCGCTCTGATCATCGGCTGGATCACAATTCGAGCTCGCCAGCGCGAAGACACCGTCATCAACGCGGTCTGGGCGATCGGGGTGGCCATCGGATTGTTTTTCATCGATCGCACGCCCGGCTTCCGCGGCGATCTGATGACCTACCTTTTCGGCAACACGCTGCTCAGCACCAGCAACGACGCCTGGATGTTGTTGGCACTCGATGTCCTCGTCCTCTGCGTCGCGTTGCTCGGCTACCCCAGGCTGCTGGCGGTCTGTTTCGACGAGGAATTCGCCCGGCTGCGGGGCATCAACGTCGAGTTTTGGTACATGCTGCTGCTCTGCCTGACGGCGGTCACCGTTGTACTGCTGATGACCATCGCCGGCATGGTGCTCGTGATCGCGCTGCTCACCCTGCCGGTCGCGATCGCGGCCAACTTCGCGAAGTCGCTGTGGCAACTCATGCTCGGGTCGGTCGCACTCTCCGCCATCATCACGACCGCTGGTCTCTGGATCAGTTACGACTACAGCGCCCCCACCGGCGCAACGACCATTCTCATCGCCGGGGCCGGCTATCTCGCATCCATGCTCATCGTCCGCTTCGCACGCCGCTCCGCAAAGACCGCAGTCGCGTCGGCCTAAGGTCCGCGAACTGCCGCGCTTCGCCACCTCAATCGATCAATCTGCAGTGCACATCACGGATCGCCGCAAATTCCCTGTCCAAACTCCCGTTACGCCTGCCTATAATGCGTTCCTCGCCCGGTAGTAGTCGACGCCGCTCGGCGTCGCCCGGCGACCAAGCCTCCGTCTCATCGCCATCGGATTCCCCGCCATGCTCCAGCGCACTCCGCATCGTTTTGCTCGTCGCGCCATCCTCCTGATTGCAACAGCCCTCATCTGCAGCGGCTGTCCCTCGGGTACCGATGGATCCGCCGGCCTCGGCGGCATCGGCAATCTGTTTCAGCAGGCGCTCACACCGCCCATTCGCGTCGACAGCATCGCGCCCGACAAGGGCTCCGTCGCCGGCGGCACAAAGGTCACCATCGTCGGTGACAGCTTCCCGGCCGACGCCACCGTGCTCTTCGGCGAATTCGCCGCGACGCAGGTGGCCGTGCTCAATTCGCGCGTGATCGAGGCCATCGCGCCCGCCGGAGCCGCCGGGGCGATCAGCATCACTATCACCGCCAGCAACGGACGACGGCTGACCCTGCCGGCGGCGTTTGAATACGTCGACGCGCCAGACCCCGACCCCGCCGCCACCTCCATCACGCCGGCGATCGGGCCCGCAGGGGCTGCAACCTCGGTCACGATCTTGGGAAGCAACTTCAAGGCGGGCACGCAAGTCATCTTCGGCGGCCTGCTCGCGACCCAGACGACGCTGTTGACCGATACGCTTCTGACGGCCATCACTCCCTCCAGCCCCGCGGGAAAGGTCGATGTGCTCATCGTCGCCCCGGGCCGGCCCACCGTGGTCCTGCCGCAGGCATTTGAGTTCATCGCCGCCGCGCCGACGCCGATCGCCACGGACACGACCGCGCCGCGTGTGGTCGGGGCCGTTGCGCTCTCCAACACGGGCGTGCGCATTTCATTCAGCGAGCCGATTCGGGCCGGCGCCGAGCTTGCATCGAACTATCAGATCCGCGGCACCGAGACGGCCTACCTCACGGTTTCTTCGGCCCGATTGCTGCCGGACAATCCGTCCGTGGTCGAGCTGACCACGCTCAGCCAGGCCGCCGACACCTACGTGGTGCGCGTCGTCAACGTCGCCGACGTCGCCGGAAACCCGCTCGCCGCGCCGGACGGCCTTTCCTCGCTGCCGGGCGCGATCCAACCCAGCGAGGCCCGCTTCGCCGGCATCGCGCCGGGCAACTCCGCCGAGCAGATCGACAGCGACGGCGATGGCTTCGCCGACTGGTTCGAGATGACCGGCTGGAACATCAGCGTCACCACCGTCAACGGAAACCGCTCGACCTACCGCGTCACCAGCGATCCCTTTAACCCCGACACCGACGGCGACGGCTTCACCGACGCCGAGGAAAACGCCAACGGCTTCGACCCGCGCACCAGCGACACCGATGCCGACCTGCTCGACGACGTGACCGAGTTCAACCTCTGGTTCAGCAATCCCAACGACCAGGACACCGACAACGACGGATTCAGCGACTATCTCGAAGTCACCTTCTTCAAGACCTCGCCCGTGCTGGCCGACACCGACGGCGACCAGTGGACCGACGACGACGAGATCGTCAATCGCAACCGGAATCCACGCCTGAGCGACGTGCCGATCCCGCAGATTCGCGTTGGAGAGATCGGGCTGTTCATCAAGGAAACCTACACCTACACCGACGAACAGGGCACCGAGCGGTCGCAGTCCTTTGAGCGCTCCACCGGGTTTTCCCAAAGCAGCAGTCGAACCTTCAGCACCAGCGACACCCGCGGAAACGAGGCCTCCGACCAGTTCTCCCAGGGCATCGAGGCCGGCTACGAGTCGCTCAGCCCCAAGGTCGTCGCCAGCGTCGGCTTCGAGCAAACCCGCCAGCGCAGCTACTCCAGCACGATCAGCCAGGAATCGGCCGAAGAGTCCTCCGAGGAACACAACGAATCTCGCGCATTCGGCAGCAGCTTCAGCGAAAACCGCGCCTTCTCGCGCACGATCGACGAAGCCCGCCTCAACATGGACGTCACCATCAGCAATGCCAGCAACGTCGCCTTTACGCTGACCGACGTCGAGCTGTCGGCGTTCGTCCGCGACCCCGTGCGGCGCGTCGATGTCCCGCTCGGCACGCTGCTCTCCGAGCGCGAGATCAATGGCGGCGCCGCTCAGGAATACAACCTCGGCCCCTTCGACCTCGACCGCGGCCCCTTCATCTTCCGCGACATCCAGATTTTCCCCAACGTCGCCGAACAGCTGCGCAAGAACCCCCGCGCCGTCACCGTCAAAATCGCAAACTTCAACATCCGCGACGAATCGGGCCGGCTATTCGCCTTCTCCTCGCAGGACATCAACGACCGCACCGCCGGCCTCGTGATCGACTTCGGCAATGGCGACGTCGAGTCCTATCGCGTCGCAACTGCCAATATCTTCGATGATCAGGGTCGCCAATCCGGCATCACCATGCGCACCGCGCTGGAGCAGATCGTCGGCATCGCCCGTTTCGAGGGCGAAGACACAACCCCGCCCAACGCCCCCGTCACCGACGCGATCCGCAACTCCTACGGCGTGAACACCAACAACAACGGTATTCGCGTCCTGACGCGCATTCGCGGCGTAAAGACGCCCGTCGGCGCCGTCAACACGCAACGCCGCGTCTGGGCCGTCGTGTCCCCGGAGCCGATCTCCGACACCGTGGACTTTGACGACATCGTGCTGCAAGCCGGGCGAAACTACGCACTGCTCTTCGTGGCCGATCGCGACGGCGACGGGCTCTTTGCCAATGTGGAGTTCCTCTACGGCAGCTCCGACGACAACGCCGACACCGATGGCGACGGCATTGGCGACTTTGATGAGGTACGCACGGGCTGGGTGGTGGAGGTCCCGGGCAACCCCTCGCGGGCGTTTTCCGACCCGCTCCGCGTCGACTCCGATTCCGATGGCATCTCCGACATCGACGAGCGCGCCCTCGCCACCGACCCGCGCTCCAAGGACACCGATGAAGACGGACTCGGCGACGCGCAGGAACTCAGCGGCTACGAAATCGCGCTGTTTGACGGCGACGACGACGACACCAACAACCCAGTCTTCAGCGCCACGCCCTACATCGCCCCGCGGATCGTGGCCGGCGCCAATGGCATCTGCAACACCGTCGCGGCCGGCGACGATCAGCAGTTGGTGAATCTCAATCAGGCCCCTGCCGGAGGCGCCGCCGGCGCCGTCATCGGCCCCGGCCCCAACGGCGTGATCGATACGACCCCCGCCGGCGACGACCGCCGTCAGGTCGCCCACGATCAATCCTGGGCCAGCGACCCGCTGCGCCGCGACACCGACGCCGACGGATTGCCCGACGGTCGCGAGCAGTTCCTCGGCAGCTTGCCGGGCGACCCGCTCGACGCCGGCACCGTCGTCGATACCGATCTCGACGGCCTGGTCGATTTCACCGAGATCACGGGTTGGACCATCACCGTCAACGGCGCCAGTCGACAAGTCACTTCCAACCCGCTGGAGCCCGACACCGACGGCGACGGACTGCCCGATCTGCTCGAACGCATCTATCGCATGGACCCCTCGCGCCGCGACACCGACGGCGACACCCTCGCCGATCGCCAGGAACTCGACGCCGCGGATCCCGCCGGCTATTTCCCGATCGGCGTCGAAGCCGAATTCACGTCGCGCTGCGCAGATGCGACGAACTGCATGTACAGCGCCCCCACGACGCCGCTCGGCACCAATCCGCTCCGCGCCGACACCGACGCGGACGGCCGCGCCGATAACGTGGAACTCACCGTGCCCATCATCGTCAGCGTCTTTGGTCAGGCCCCCTATCAGGTTCTCTCTGATCCCAAGCTGGCCAACGTCGACGCCGACGGCTGGAACGACGGCCAGGAAGCGGCGGCCGGAACCGACCCGACCGTCGCCGATACCGATATGGACACCACCTCCGACAGCGTCGAGGCGAGCCGCGGACGAAATCCGCTCCGCCCTGATAAGCGGGTTTCCTTCACCTATACCAACATCAACATCATCGGCGACTGCGACAGCGGCAGCGACGGCGGCGACTTCGAGGGACCGCTCAACCTCTCCTATCCGGGCAATACCGGGGAGCAGTTGTTCAACATGGACAACGTCTGCGACAGCACGCCAG
>JALHOX010000135.1 GCA_022842805.1 Phycisphaerae bacterium
CTGCGCGTGCGGGCGCTGCAGGCCATGGGCAAGCTCAACGAGGCCGCTGCGCTGGCGCGGCGAACGGCGGCGAGCGACGAGGCGGCACTGCCGGCGGTTTTGGCGCTGGCGAGCGCGTTGCGAGAAGAGGTCATGCGGCTCGGTCGGAGCGACGACGCGGCCGGAGCGAAGGCGTTGGCGGAAGATGCGGCGGCGCTGTTTGAATTGCTCGGCGCCAAGGCGGGATCGACGGCCGCTTCGCAGGATGCGGCGCAGCGGGCGCGCTGGACGCTGGCGCGGGCGGAGATGCTGCATTTCGCGGGCGACGCGACGCAGTCGAAGGCGCTCATGGAACAATGCCGCGCGGCGCTGCCGCGCGATCCGATGCTGGTGCGGCTGGAGGCGCTGCAGCTCACGGCGGGGCTGACGGCTTCGTCTTCTGCGGCGGAGCTGGAGGCGGCGAAGGCGGCGTGGTCAAAGCTGCTACAGGAAGCCGCACTGCGCGAGCGATCGCCGAACTTGTATTGGGAGGCGCGGCTGAACTGGCTGCGGCTGCTGCTGCGTCAGGGCAACGGGGCGGATGTGGAAAAGGCGATCCGCAATGAGCGGGTGTGGTATCCCGATCTCGGAGGGGCGGAGTGGAAGACGCGGCTGGAGAAGTTGGAGGCGGAGGCGAAGAAATAGCGATCGAAATGCAGAATGAAGAATGAAGAAAACCAACGCGCGCCGCTTGGGCGCGCGTGAGTTCGATTGAGGCGTCAGGGGGCTTCGGGGTTTGTCGGGGGTTCGTCTGAGGGTGAGTGTTCGGGCGTCGTCTCTTCCGCGGGCGGGGCCTGGAACTCCGGCGGGAGCTGATCCAGGCGGCCCTGGCGTTCGTAGGTCTTGCGCATGCGCTCGGCAAACTCGCCTTCGTACATCTTCTCGACGTGGCCGTCGGCGAATGCGACGAGGTATTCGCCGTAGGTAAATGACATTTCGTAGGCGAGGACGTCGGTGGGGTCGGCCTTGGTCGTGCCGCCGACGAGGGTGTAGGAGATGCGCTCTTTGTCCCAGTCGCGCGGCGAATGCAGCACAGCCTTCGTCAACATTCCCTTGGTGACGAGCGTTTCGAGGTCGCTCGGGAATTTGCCGTCATTGTCGTTGGCGTAGAGTAAACACGCCGTCGCGATCTGGCGCAGGTTGCTCATGCTCTGCGTGACCTTGGCCTGTTCGCGGGCCTCCGCCAGCGCGGGCATCAACATGCCGGCGACCGCGGAGGACGCGCCGCCGAAAAGAAACGCGCTCGCCGCCACGTCCCCGCGATATCCATAGTAGATGCCGTTTTCATCGTGCCAGTCGGCGGCGACCAGGTCTTTCAAGCCGGGGCGCCAGTCGGGCATGGGGGGCAGCCAGCCAAAATCGATCTGGCCGCCGTGCTTGCCGGCGAAGGAGAGCAGCGCGGTCGAGGCGAGCGCGTACACGCCGTAGGCGGGGTTGCTGATGCCCTGAATGTCGAGGTAGCCGAAGCCGGTCAGGTCTTTCGGCCAGCGACTGAGCGCGTCCTTTACGTCGGGGTGAGCGAGCAGCGAGTCGGCGGCGCTGGCCTTCGCGACGCGGCGCGCGGCCGCGGCGACGGTTTGGGGGAAGAGGCCGAAAACCAGCCGATCGTTGACGGTGGTCCAGGCCGGCGCGATCGGGACGGGGATGCCCGCGGCCAGCAGGTAGGTGATTTCTTGCGAACCGTCCTTGATCGTGAGTTGCTTCAGGTCGACGTTTTGCTGCGCGACAAGCGGCGTAGCCATCTCGATGAAGCGGCTGACCATGTCCTTCAGGGCCGCGCCGTCTTTGGGCCGCGCGACGCCCACCGCGCCGGTGAAGAGCAGGCTGCCGTGGTCGGGCGAATCGAAGGCCGCCCACTCGCGACCGAGCATGGGCAGAAAATCATCGGTGATCGAGAAGCCGATCATCTGCCGCGCGCCGTTGAGACCGGCGTCGACCTGCGGGCCGGCGCTGGCGTCGATCTGGTCGAGGATTCGTCGCAGTTCGGTCCAGAGTTCGGAGGAATCGAAGGCGGTCGCCGTCGCCCAATAGGCGTTGCGCGGAAGAATCTGCAGCAGTTTCGGATCGAGCGGCTTCGGGCGGGCGAGCTTGAGCAGGCCCTTGTCGGCGTTTGCGTCGGTGTGGAGGAGGGCGACGCCGTCGGCGTTTTGACCCTTGTAGTCGTGACGCAAGTAGAAGGAACGCAGGGCGCTCACGCCAATTTCGTCGATGATCTTGTCCGCGTTGGGCGGGATGTCTTCGCCGCTGGCCTTTAGGACGGCCATGACGGTCGACTTCGCGCGGCGGATGTCGACGTAGATCGCGGAACGCTCGTCTTCAACATACTTCGCGGCGAGCTTGCGGGCGGCGCTGAAGGTATCGGAGGTCGCGAGGTTCGGGCCGCCGGCGAGGGCTTTGGCGACGCCGGTGGCGGCATCGTCACCGACGGCGAAGACGAGGCGGTCGCCGATCTTGGCGATGCGGAGCGAGTCTTCAACGCCGGGGAGCTTGGCCGATTGCCAGGTTACGCCGCCCAGCGAGGCGGATTCGAACTGGATGTCGCCCTTTTCGAAGATGCGCATGAGGCGTTGCTGCATGTCGGCGGCGTCGCGCAGGTCGGCGAGGACGAACGCGAGCGCGAATCGCGGCTCGGACCGCTCCAGCCGGACGTCGATCATGCTGGCCGCGCCGCTGCCGGCGGCGAGTTCGAGGCCGATCTCCACCGCGTTGGCGAACTCCGCCGCCTCTTCGTTGCCGTCGCGCGCCGATTGATCGCGCAGCGCGGCGGCGAGCTGCTTGAAATGGGTCGCGGTCGGCCCGGCTGGGTCGATCAGCTTCGACCAGCCAAAGTAAGTCAGTGCGTCGGGCGGCAGCAGCGTCGCCGGATCGGCGGCGCGGGCGAGGCCGCAGAGCAGAGCGGCGGCCAGCGCAACGCTGGCGATGACGCGGGAAGGATGGGCGGGAACGGGTCGGCTCGCGGGCATGAGGCTCTTCTCCCAGATTTTGCGAAATGCGCCAGGGGCGGATCGGGGGCGCATGATCCCTATCGGCGTATTCGGAAACGGTGGAAGAATATCGCAAAGCGGTGGGTCGCGAATCGTCGGGAGGGCGGCTTGTCGCGCATTGAGAAGGGCGCTCGGAGTCGCGGGCTTCGTGCGGCTCCACCGTCTCCAATAAAGAACACGGGCCGCGCTTGCGCGCGGCCCGTGTCAATCGGATCAAGGCAAGATCCAATCGCTAAAGCGGGTGCTTAGCGACGACGGATCAGGGCCAGACCGGCGAGACCGAGCAGGCTCAGGCTCGTCGGCTCCGGGGCGATTTCGATCGTCCAGCCGGTGAAGTTGCCGAGGTCGCCGCTCGCGTTATCGCTGATCGTCAGCGTCCAGTCGCCGGCCGCATCGAGGCCGTCGAAGGCGTTGAACGCCAGGTTGTTGACGTTACCGGCCTGGTTCGGAGCGGCGCCGGCGGTGGCGCTGTCCGAGGTGAAGTAGGTGCCGGGGGCAACGGCGACCGCGCCGCCGACGGCAGCGGCGGCGGCGAAAATGCTGTTCGCCGAGTCGCTGTCGAAGGTGTAGCTGCCGTTGAAGTCCGAGCTGTCGCCGACGCCCGTCGTCGGGCTGGTGCGGCCGATGCGGCTGACGAAGGTGCGGGTGACCGCGCCCTTGGTCAGGGTGGCGACGATGTCGCCGACCCAGGTGTGGGTCAGGCCGTTGATCGTCACGTTGACGTCAGTCACCGTGTAGCTGTCCGGGACGTTGATGACCGACGTGACGCCGGCCGGGGCGTTGTCCGGGATGGCAGCGCCAGCGCCGGGACCATAGACCGCACCCGCCAGAGCGGTGCCGCTCAGCGCCAGTGTCGCGCTCAGCGCAAGGATCTTCTTCATACTCTCACTCCTCCTACCAAAGGAACCTATAGATACTCGCCGTGTCGCCGGACGCGCTTCCCAAAAAACTCGCGCCGCGGAGACCGAGCGAGACCGCGCGCACATGCGCACGGGCTTAAGCCGGACTGAATGGGTAAACATCGATCCCAAGAACTGGATGGGCCCCGCCTAGCGAACGGCCCTCTTCCTCTCCAAATATTAAGATACCGCTTCCGCCAGCGGCTGAAAGTCGATTTTGTACGAAGGACGGACAAAATCTTCACGATCCAAATATCGCGAATTATTTATTGGACTCGAAGGCGAGATGAAAACGGTTTCAGTTAGTCCGGTAACTCAGTAGCAGGCGCCGGCGGCGACGAGATCGCCCGCGTCGAGCTTTCGGCGACCGGGGGGCCAATCGCGATCCGGGGCGTACCACTCGGACATGACGCGCTGCCATGCCGCGGCGTCGCGGGCATCGATGAACGCGCGCTTCACCTCGTCGTGGTGCGGGTGAAGCTCGGAATACTTGATGCCGAATTTTCGCATGGTGCGCGAGGCCGTCTCGGCGCCCTCGACCTCAACCGTCAACTCAAAATGGCGACGGATGATCGCGCCCTGCTCCGCAACGCCGGGCGGCTCGGGGAGCGGATCGCCGCGCAGCAGGGCGGCGACCTCGCGGAATATCCAAGGGTTGCCGATGCAGCCGCGGGCCACGGTGACGCCGTCGACGCCGGTGTTCTCGAGCATGCGCTTGACGTCTTCGGGCGTGAAGAGGTCGCCGCTGCCGAGGATGGTGCGGTCGCCCACGTGGCGCTTCACGCGTTCGAGGAAGGCCCAGCGGCTGGGGCCGACGTAGCGCTGCTCGACGGTGCGGCCGTGGACCGTCACCGCCGCGGCGCCCAGCTCAAAGGCGGCGTCGAGGATGCGCCAGAAGTTTCGCTCGCTTTCGGCGCTGTCGTCGAGGCCGCGACGCATCTTCACCGTGACCGGCTTTTCGGGCGGAACGGCGTCGCGCACGCGGCGGATCATCTCGATCGCGACATCGGGCGTGCTGAGCAGAAATCCGCCGCGACAGCGCCCCAGCACCTTTCGCACGGGACAGCCGAAGTTGATGTCGATGATGTCGAACACCTCGGCCATGACGGCGGCGGCCTTTCCGAACTCGACCGGATCGGCGCCCATGATCTGCCCGCCGACGGGGTGGTCCTCCGCGGGGACGTGAAAGATGCGTTTGTGCAGCTTGCTCTTGCCGATCAGGATTTTGTCGAGGACGACTTCATGAATGGCGTAGGGCGCGCCGCAGGCCCGTGCGACCATGCGCATCGGCGCTTCGCTATAGCCGGAGAGCGCCGCCTGAACGGCGGGGTTGGCGAATGAGTAGGGGCCGATGCGGAGCATGGTTCCATCATAAACCAATGCAGAATGAACAATGCAGAATGAAGAATGCAGAATGCAGTAGGGATCGCCGCTCGCCGCGCACCGATCACGACACGGTCCGCCCGGTGTCAGACCTGCCTGGCGCGCACCCGGTACGCCGCCGTCACGATCTGGTCCGGTTCGCTGAGCTTGGGGTCTTCGCTGACGGCTTGGATGACCCAGCGCTCGGCATCGGTTGGGCGGTCGCCCCACCCGACGATGATCTGCACCGCGGTGCGCTGCGCATCGTTGATCGGGGAGCGCTCGACACGCTGGGCGGGCTCGCCTTTTCCAATGAAGGCCACGGCGTCATCCGCGAGCTCCGTGACAAACTGCGTCGCCGTCTTCTTGCCGACCTCGGGCAGTGCGGTCAGATAGCGCTCGTCTTTTCGCACGATCGCCGCGGCGATGTGTTCGATCGGCTGGGCGATGATGCGCAGCGCCTTCCGCAGGCTCACGCCGCGAATCCGCGTCAGCAGCTCGGCGAAATCGCGTTCGTCAGCGGTGGTGAAGCCGTACATGCGGGGAATGAGATTGCCGGCGGCGACGTTGCCCTCAAATTGCAGCGTGGTGTGAAAGGTCGCGCTCTGGCCGACGCGGGATGACAGCGACTGGGCGATGAACGCCGCGACGTACAGCTCGAAGGCGAGATCGCCGACGGCGATCTCGGCCACGCCGTCGCGCACGGCGAGGATTGTTCCCGAGACACGCGCGATCATGCTTGAACTCCGGCGACCAGCGCTTTTGCGTTTCGCAGGCGCACGCCCGCCAGCGCGATGGCGATCGCGTCGGCGACGTCGTGCGGTTCGGGCAGTTGGGTCAGGCGCAGCGTGGCGGCGACGGCGTGTTGAATCTGCGTCTTGCTCGCGTGGCCGCCGCCGGTCAGTAGTTTCTTCGCATGTGTCGCCGCAACCGAGGTGACCTCGATCCCCGCCCGGGCGGCGGCCGCCAACACGACACCGCGAGCGTGGCCCATCAGGATCGCGGTGCGCGGATGTTTGTAGTGGGCGTAAAGCTCTTCGCAGGCGAGAGCAAAGGGGCGGTGCGAATCGAGCAGGAGTTGCAGGCTCTGATCCAGCTCCAGCAACCGCTCCGGCAAGGAGGCCTTGCGATCGAGCCGAATGACGCCGGCCTCGACGAGCGTGATTTGATCGCGAGAGACCGGACACGCAAGCACGGCGTAGCCGGTGCGCTGCAAGCCGGGATCGACGCCCATCAGCGTCCGCACGGCGGCGGCGGTTGGCATCGGCGGATCGACCAGCGCGGTTCGTGACGACATCGCGCGGCATCATCGCCGTCAGCGGCGAGATTCGCAATTCGTTCGGGAAGGTCGCCAAGGGTGGATCGGCGGTGGAGAGTATGGATCGCGTCGCGAAGACACGGCTCGCCTGGCCGTGGCGCCGGGTGATTTCGTCGGCCTGCGAGCCGCAGGCGGATACCGGCCTTAGCGGCGCGCCTCGCCCGCATCGGCCAGCATCTTTCGATAGCTCCAATAGCGGCGCGCGCTGATTTCGCCCGCCTCCGCAGCGGCGCGCACCGCGCAATCGCTTTCGTCGATGTGCAGACAATCGCCATAGCGACAGTCCGCCACGCGTGAGGCGATCTCGGGGAAGTGCGCTTCGAGGTCGCCGGTCGCGACGTCCCAAAGCTCAAAGGCCCGTACGCCGGGCGTATCGACGACATAGCCGCCGGTGTCGAGGCGAATCAATCGGGCGTGGGTCGTGGTGTGTTTGCCCTTTTCGTTGTCGACGCTGACCTCGGCGGTTCGCAGCGCAAGCCCCGGCTGAACGGCGTTGAGCAGCGAGCTTTTGCCGACGCCGCTCTGCCCCGAGAGCACCGTCGTGCGTCCGCGCATCGCCTCGCGCAGCTCGTCGATGCCGTCGCCGCGTGCGGCGCTGGTTTCGAGGCAGCGATATCCCAGCCCGCGCAGCTCGCCGATCACGCTTTCGATCGTGGGCCGCTGCATGCGCTGCGGCTCATCGCCGACGGTCAGCTCCTCCAGGTCTTCGAGCTCGATCCGGTCGTCGGCCCGCAGGTCGATTTTGTTGAAGCAGATCAAGGGCGCGAGATTGCCGGCGAGGGCCGCGACGATGTAGCGGTCGATCAGGTGCGGCTTGAGCCCCGGCTGCGCCACCGACGCGACGATTAGCAATTGGTCGGCGTTGGCCACGATCGCGTGCGCCCGCGCGCGACGATCGCGACGACTCAGCAGCGAGCGGCGCTCGGCGACGCGCTCGATTACGCCGGTGCGTTCCTGATCGCTGTCGGCGGTCGCGGCGAGCCACACTTCGTCGCCCACGGTGACGGGGCTGCGGGTGTCGATTGATCGCGTGCGCAGGATTCGCCGCACCGTGCAGGACCACACCCTCGCTTCGGCGTCTTCGACGTAGCAGATCAGCCCGTGCACGATGGTCACCACGCCGCGAATCCAGCTTGCCTCTTCGGCGGCGGCGCCGGCGGCGTCCGACTCGATTACGGTGCGTTTGCGGCTGAGCGCCCCCTTGGCGCGAACCGACTCCTTGCTCGTGGCGTCGGCCAGGCGGTTGTCTTCGGCGAGAAAGCGGCGGGTCCAATCGTCGCTGCGGGCACGATCGTTACGATTTTGACGGAAATCGACGCGGACTTTCTTGCCGCCGCGTTTCTTCGACATGCTTTCTATTCTATGCGGCGTCGCAGCAATAATTCTCGCAGCCCGCGACCGACGCGTTCGAAGTCGTCGGCGTTTGCACTCGCCGACATGGCGTTTGCACCGTCGCGAAGGGCGGATTTCTGCGAAGCCTCGATGAACTCACGCGCGAATGCGCCGCTGCGAATCTCACCCAAAATTTCACTCATCGCGGCTTTCGTCGCCGCGCCGATGACGCGCGAGCCGCGGGTCAGATCGCCGTAGCGCGCCGTGGACGAGATTCGCGCGCGCATTCCGGCGATTCCCTCGGCGTAGATCAGATCGGCCACCAGCTTCAATTCGTGGCAGCATTCGAGATAGGCCAGCTCGGGCGGGTAGCCGGCGTTCACCAGTGTGTCGTACGCGGTTCGCACGAGCGCCGACACGCCGCCGCAGAGCACGGCCTGTTCGCCGAAGAGGTCGGTCTCGGTCTCGTCGCGAAAGGTGGTATCGAAGATGGCGGTGCGATGGGAGCCGATTCCAGCGGCCCAGGCCAGCGCCGTCTGGCGAGCGCGGCCGCTGGCATCCTGATGGACCGCGATTAGTGCGCCGACGCCGCCGCCGGCGACGAATTCACTTCTGACGGCGCGGCCCTGGCCCTTCGGCGCGCAGAGAATCACGTCGACCGCGGCGGGAATCTCGAGCAGGCCATAGTGAACGACGAAGCCGTGCAGAAAGCCGAGCGTGTGGCCGGGGCGCAGCAGGGGGCGGATCTCCCGGGCAAAGATGTCGGGCGTCGCGTCGTCCGGCAGGCCGAAGATCAGCAATTCGGACCGGCGCACCGCTTCGTTGATGGGCAGCGGGTCAAAGCCTGCATCTCTCGCGCGCCGTTCGCCGCTGCCGCCGGGCCGCTGTCCAATGCAGACGCGTGCGCCGCTGTCGCGCAAGTTGGCGGCGTGCGCGGCGCCCTGCGCTCCGCAGCCGAGGACGGCGACGGGGCGCTCGCGCAGCGGCTCGAAGCTCGCGCTGTTTGCGAGATTGGTCAACATGCGGCGACGGACCTCCATCGGTAGGGCGGAGATGAAACGCACACGGGCGGATCGAGTTGCCTCAATCCGCCCGTGCGAAACTCAATGACATCAAGCGATCTCGAACGTTACGGAACGATGAACGAATCCGTATCGTTACGCGGGCCGCCCGTGTCGTTGGCCTGGATGCCGCCGGCGCGACCGGTCAGCGATTCCAGCTGGTTGTTGTCGTTGGTGTAGTAGTTGTAGATGTTGTCGTTGTTCACGCCTTCGATCGGACGACGAACGAAGTCCGCGTGACCGTCGACATACAGCACAACCTGACCTTCACCGCTGTGGTTACGGCTGTTGTACGGCCGCCACTGATCATTCGAGCCACGCAGAGCGGTCGGCAGGTCGGCCGCGAACGCCGGCGGAATGATCGGCTGCGCCGCGACGGCGTCGCGCTGCCAACGGGTGTTGGCATCGGTCTGACCGGCAGCGAAGTACGGACCCTTGTCGGCGCCGAGCGGCATGCGCGTGTCGAGGTTGGTGGTCGGACGAGCGTTGTTGCCGTACGGCATGATGTAGCCGTAGCTCAGGTTGCCGTAGCCCAGGAAGTCGAAACGGGTGAAGCCCGGCTGAGCGGCGCTAACGGTGGTCGCGTTCAGACGGTTGCGCAGGTCGTCAGCGGTTTCGCTGGCGCTGGGGCAGACGAACTGCTGCGGGGTCGACTGACCGCCGATGATCAGCAGGAACAACGAGCGCGACGGGTGAACCGGCGCACCGCTGCTTAGGCTGGTCGGCTGGGTCGTCTGGTTGAAGCCCAGGTTGCCGATGTACTGGACCGGCAGGCTCTGCGAGCCGACGCCACCGGTCGCGGCGGGCGACGGGGCAACCGGATAGAACTCGCGGTTGTCGTTCGAGTAGATGGTCATGGCCTGGCCGATGCCGCGCAGGTTCGAGCGGCAGACCGCCTGCTTGGCCAATTCGCGCGCCCGGCCGAGGCTGGGCAGCAGGATCGAGATCAGCAGAGCGATGATCGCGACCACCACGAGCAACTCAATCAGCGTGAAACCCTTGTTTCGTTTCATCGCACAGACCTCCTTCGCCTTCCGTTTATCTGGACCTTGTCGAGACTGATATCGCCGGCCCTACCGGCCGTGATTTGGCTGAATTTACGATTGCGGGTCTTTGTCTTTTGCTTTCGAGCCTTGCCGCAATATCACGCCGTCTCGAACTACAGCCCTCACCGACCGGCCCACACGATGGTCCGACGGCCGTCGACGATCGGAAGCATCCGTCGACGTTTGCCACAGAAAACGAGAGAACTCCTCACGCGAATCCGGCGCATTAGCTGGGATTCTGCACTCGGCAACATTCAAACCGAGAGTAGACCCACGCGAGCGGCCCGTGTGAGGCAGTATCGTTT
>JALHOX010000136.1:0-4100 GCA_022842805.1 Phycisphaerae bacterium
ATCGCCAGCAGAATCGCCGAAGTCGCACCAGCCGCCGCGAAGCGTCTCCACACACTCATCTTCGCCTCGCCAATCTCTCTCAAGGGTGTCTGTGCTTCCGGTCTTCCCAACGAAGACGCGGCACCAAGCGCGTGCCCCGACGAAACGCCCGCTCCGGGCCCCGTCCTGGGGAAGTGTTCAAAGCGAAAGCGGACGATGCATGGCAAGCTGGTGAATTTCGACCCAGCCGGAATCCGACTTTAGAGAAAGGCCCCCGCCCGCAAATCGATTATCGGATAATGCCCAAGCCCCCGCGAGACCACCCCCAGCACCCAGCTTACTTCTCCCCGCGCGCCACGGTGGCAATCCCCAACTCATACTGATCCGCCATCACACGCCGACAATACACCACCCGTCCGCGCACCCGGCTCGGCTCGCCATCGGGGGCGAAGAAGTGCGCTTCGAGCAGCACGCCCGGCGGAATCGTCTGCGACAGCACCACCGATAACCCCTCGCGCGAGATATCGCGCGTCTCGCCGGCGATCTCCACCGTCGGCGCAAACTCGGGCAGGAACACCCTGCAGGTCGCGCGATGTGCCACGCGCGGCGTACGCCGATTGCGCGGCGGCGCTGCATTGCCCGTGGCTGACGAATAGACCGGGATCGGTGATCGCAGAGCGGAGGTCGTGCCGGCAAACGCGGAGTTCATCATGGTCGCGTCTCACAAGGGTCGCGGGCTGCGAAGTCCGTCGCCGCGCAGCCGCGCCTGAGCGCTCTATCGGCGGTTTCCGCGCAAATCTTTCGCGATCGTCGTCCCGAAAAATCGCGCGTCATGCTCGTGCGCTCTTGCCCTGCAACGACCTCGGGAGCCACGTCGCCGCTTTATGGTCGTTAACAGGTCGGCGTGTCGCGAGGAGCCCGCGACATCGTCGGCTCCTCCAAAAATGACGCTCGCCCACGCAAAGCCGTCGGCATTCGGCCCGCCTCGCACGCCGCGCTGCACCGGTCCCTCGCGGCAGATTGGAATCCGACCCGCCATCGAGATACGCTCAACGTTGGATTCACCCGCATCCCGCCCCGGCTCGGCCGGCGGGGCGGCGCCGCGGGTCGCCATCATTCGACCGCTTCATCATCCCCGGCCGAAAAGGCTGAGCCAGCCATGCCGCAACGCATCACCAATCGTCCTTGCATCGTGATCATCCGCGACGGATGGGGCGAAAATCCGCACGCCAAGTGGGACCACGCCAACGCGGTCAAGGTCGCCAACCCGCCCGTCGACGCCCGCTTTCGCCGCGAGTGGCCCATGACTCTCATCGCCACCAGCGGCGAAGACGTCGGCCTGCCCGAAGGCACGATGGGCAACAGCGAGGTCGGCCACCAGAACATCGGCGCCGGCCGCATCGTTTATCAGGAATCGGTCCGCATCTCGAAGGCCATCGACGAGGGCACGTTCTTCCAGAACGCCGAACTCGTCGCCGCCGTCGAGCGCTGCCAGGCCCGCGGGAGCAAGCTGCACATCATCGGCCTCGCGTCGGATGCGGGCGTGCATTCGCGGCTCAAGCACCTCGCCGGCTGCCTTTCGCTCGCCGCGCAGCGCGGGCTGAAGCGCGTCTTCATCCACGCCATCACCGACGGACGCGACTCGCCGCCCCAGAGCGGCGTCGACTATTTGCAGCAGATCGAGCGCGAGGCCCGTCGCATCGGCGTCGGCCAGATCGCCAGCGTCTGCGGCCGCTATTGGGCCATGGATCGCGACAACCGCTGGCCGCGCACCGAACGGGCATTTCGCTTGCTGGGCGACGGCGCCGGCGACGCGGCCGACAGCGCGCTGGGCGCGCTGAAGCGCTACTACGCCAAGCCCACCGAGCCGACCATGAACGGCGACGAATTCGTCCCGCCGACGGTGATCACCGAAGACGGCCGCACGCCGCTCGCCACCATCGCCGACGGCGACGCGGTGATCTTCTTCAACTTCCGCGGCGACCGCCCGCGTCAGATCATCAAGGCCCTCGCCTTCGACACCTTCCCCTTCCGCGAAAAGGACAAATTCGGCGAAGAAAAGCAGATGGGATTCAATCGCGGGCCGAAGAAGGACATCGCGATCGTCACCATGACCGGCTACGAAGAGGGCCTGCCCGTTCGCGTCGCCTTCCCCAAGCCGCCGCGGATGGAGAACATCGCCGGCGAATACATCAGCCGGCTCGGCCTGCGCCAGTTCCGCGCCGCGGAGACGGAGAAATATGCCCACGTCACCTTCTTCTTCAACGACTATCGCGAGGCGCCCTTCCCCGGCGAAGAGCGGCTGCTCGCGCCGTCGCCCAAGGTCAGCACCTATGACCAGCAGCCCGAGATGTCGGCCCGCGAGCTGACCGAGGGCGTGCTCGCCCGCCTCGCCGCGGGGACGGATGACCTGATCATCCTGAACTTCGCCAACCCCGACATGGTCGGCCACACCGGCTCGCTGCCCGCCGCCGTCGCCGCGGTGAAGGCTGTCGATGAATGCGTCGGCCGCGTGGTCGACGCGGTGCTCAAGCTCGGCGGCTGCGCGATCGTCACCGCCGACCACGGCAACTGCGAGCAGATGATCGACCCCGAGACGGGCGGCCCCCACACGGCCCACACGACCTACACCGTGCCGCTGTTCGTGATCGGCGAAGCCTTTCGCGGCAAGAAACTCCGCGACGGCGGACGCCTGGCGGATGTCATGCCGACGGCGTTCGCGATGATGGGTTTGGCGGTGCCGCTGGAGATGACGGGGAAGAGCTTGATTGTGTAGGTCGGGTCATCGACCCGCCGGGTCGGACCAGACCGCGCGACAAAGGCCTATTCCGATGATGCGACTCTCGACTGCCCACGAAATGCTCCCCGATGCCTCGGCCTTCGCCGACGTACTCGGCCCGCGCCTCACGGCGCCGGCGACGTCCGGGAATCGAACCCTGACATTTCGAGCGGTCCAGTTGCCCGCACTGCGTGTGCCTTCGGGTCGCGTCACGGCGTCGGACGGACTGATGCTAGACGCAGAGCCGTTTACCCAAGTCATTCCCGTTGGTGAGCATGCATTGATTCTCGCGATCGCCGTGATCGACGATGATGAGCGGATTGCGTTCGCGAAATTGCGGTTCAAGAGTGAGCCGGCAGCCCGCTGGGAAATCGCCACCTGCCGAGGGCAAAATCCAGCGTCACGCAAAAGGCGCGAGCTAGTTGGGTACGGCGTCGATTCCGGTTCGGGGTGCTTCGGTGACAGTGAGGCGTACAAGCTGGTGCGCGACGCAGGCAGCGACTTTGTGGACAAGATGCTCGACGAATCGCAGAAGGTCTACCGCCATACACGCGACTGGCTGTCCATCGAGACTGGCGCCGGGTCTTTTGCGATGTTTTCGTCCGGCTACGGTGATGGCTTATACGCGTCCTACTTCGGGTTGTCCGCGAAGGGCGCCTTGGTGTCGCTCGTGACCGACTTCGGTCTCGTAAAGTGGGCGGCGACTCCGGCGGACGCCTAGCACCCCTCAGGTTGGGTCGGGGACCCAGCCGACATTTGCGATGTCGGTCGCGGCGGGAGCCGTCGCCTACTCGCCGGGAGTCTGGCCGACCATCTGCGCTAGAATCACGCTACAGAATGCGTCTCCTGTTAAGAGCGTCATGCTGCTTCATCACACTCATCGTTATCTGGCTCGCGTGGTTGCTTGCGAGCGGACTACGGTATGAAGCGTGTATTCGGTACGCGCGTGCCCACCTGGAAGCAGCCCGCAAGGTGGCGACGCTATGGCCGAACGCGGAGCAGTGGATCAGCTATTGGAGCGGAACGAAAGGTGGCCCGCAGACTTGGCACATCCGCGTCGAGATAAGTGCGAGTTGCGTCATGGAGATACGCGTTCCCATCGAGACTTCCATTACGGGGTTATCTTGCCGCGAGGTCGGCCCTCCCGTTTGTGCGTTGGTGCAGTATTCGTCTGAGCCGGACGAATCGGGTCGCTTGCTCATTCGAGGGACGAATCGAGTTGAGTTTGAGCTGTCGATGCTCGACGAAATCGCTCGTCGCGGTCCCAACGCGGCCCTGGGCATCACGTGGTGCCAGGGCATCACATCAGACGAGAGCCGTTCGGCAGACGACGCCGTTCGCG
>JALHOX010000136.1:4110-10283 GCA_022842805.1 Phycisphaerae bacterium
TTCGCGGTGCACCATAGCGGCGAGCATCAGTGCATCGGTCGGGCGGAGATCTTGAGGCCCGAGCGGCAGCCTTTGGGTGAGTGTTCGATGGCAGCCGAGATTCTGTCGTCTGTCGCCGGGCCGGTGACGCCCTCTCCTGCTCCGGCGTCCGCCCGCCTAATATCCCCGCATTCACCGCACCTTTGAACCGTTGGAGATGTTGAGGAGCCCATGATCGCTCGATTTGCCACACGTTCGCTCTCGCTCTTGTTGGTCGCCGCCGCGTTGGCTCAGTCGCCGTCGACGCAGCCTGTGACGGTGCCCGCGCCCGAGGCGCCCGCCAGCGCCCCGGCCAACGATCCGCGCGCCCTCGACCTGCTGAAAAAGGCATGCGACCGGCTGACCGGCGCCAAGTCATTCGAGACCACGTGCCGCCTGACGCGGCTGATGGGCACCAAGGACGCCGGCGAATTGCTGGAGCTGCGGGCCAAGCTGCTCTACGCCGCGAAGAATCGGCTGCGGATCGTCAGCGACCCGGCCCGCTTCAGCATCGCCGGCAAGCCCAGCCCCGAGGATCGCGGGCTGTACATCACGAGCATCTTCGACGACGGCAAGCAGCTCCATTTCGTGATGCCCGAGATCAAGCGCTTTAACAAGAAGGACGCGCCGCCGACCGCGGCCGAGATTTTCGTCGGCGGAAAGATGCCCGAAGGCGCCAACTTCCCGGGCATGACGGCCTATCCCGTCTTCCTGCGCGACGACCCGTACAAGCTGATGACGATGGAGACCCGCCGTTCGCTCTACGCCGGCAAGGAGAAGGTCGACGGCGTTGAGTGCCATGTGATCCGTCAGATGCCGGCGGATACGGAGCAGTTGATCGATCTGCGAATTTGGATCGAGGTGGATCAGCCGGTCTTCCGGCAGTTTCGCACCGACTTCAGCCGGGCCGAGGCGAAGGGCATGCAGTTGATGGAGCCGGAGATCACGATCAAGTTTGAGGATTGGCGATTTGATGGACCGGTGAGCGACGCCGACTTCGCCTATACCCCGCCGGCGGATTACAAGCACGTCGACACGTTTATGGTCGACCCGAGCGAACTGGCAGCGAGCCAGCCGGCTTCGCAGCCGACGAGCCAGCCCGCGGGCAAGTAGCGGCTCATGTTTTGGTAGCGGCCTGCGGCTCGCAGGCCGCCGAATTGTTCATGGGGCGGTTCGTTCCCCGTCGCTTCGAAATGCGGCCTTTGTCGCGCCGCCGCGTAAGGTGGGGGGCGGAGCGCGTCGTCGCGCCGCCGCTTGGGTGCGACCATGGAACTGACTCAGATCGGCAACTGGATCGAAGCGGGGCTGTGGGGTGTGATCGCGCTTTGGTTTGCGATCGCGGCGTTTCGCTCACCGGTTACCGCCATTCGCGTCCGTTGCGCGATCGTCGCGGCCGCCTTCGCGGCGTTTGGCGTCTCGGACATCATCGAATCGCAGACGGGGGCATGGTGGCGGCCGTGGTGGCTGCTGTTGCTGAAGGCGGCGTGCATCGCGGTATTTGTGGCGTTGTGGGTACGCAACAGGCCGGGGAGCGAGTCATCGGCATAGCGTCCCGCACCAAGCCATTGGTCACTCACGATCGCATCGCACAGAGTTGCAAAACGCCTATTTCACGATTCTATTCAGGAAAATCGTGATCGCTGCCCACGGAATGCACTTGCGAATGAAGCGATTTACCATAGGGGCAACGAACAACATAATCTGCCAGATCAGATACAGCCGGATCTTTACGGGTCTCCAGCCCATTGCTCGCATGTCACGAATGTCGTCTAGCAAAGTGGCTGCTGCATCGTCTCGCATTCGCTTAGGCAGCAGGAAAACCCAGTCTTCTACTATTTTTTCGTTTTGGCGATGGGTAGCGCGTTTTCTCAGCCGCTTCCGTCGATCCAATGTCAGGGACATTCTGTCTACGCATCGCCGAGCCATTGGATCGAACAGCCGGTCAAAGATGCGTTTGATCGCGAGATGAATTGCAGTGCGATTATCAGGCGAATTGAGTACCAGACAGAGATGCAGGAGAACTATGGCCTGGCTTAGCCCTAGGAAAAGACAACCAAGTACATGGTCAATCGTAGATAACGTACGGACTGAGAGAAACTGCACGCCGAGTGATACATACCAACCGATGACTAACATTAGATAGTGGCGAAGCGGCCACGGTCGGGCGCAGATGAACCATTTTTTGTCTTTCATGCCGCAGCTATGCCTTTCGGGTCAAAGAGCTCGCTTGCGCGCACGCCAAGTCGAAAGCTTGGCTGCCCAACGCGGTGAGCCGAAAGTACCGACGCTTGTGGCTGTTACGTACGTCGGACGGCTCACCTTCTCGGGACGCAAGATAGCCATACTCCTCCATGCGCTCGAGCGTGGTGTACAGCGACCCAACCGGCATTGCTTCCTCAGTCCGTTTTTCGTATTCATCGCGGATTTCGCGGCCGAATCGCTCGCCGTTGAGCAGGATGCTCAGAATGACGGCCTCGCGTTGAGTGGCGAACTTCTTAAGGGGCATATCAATTCTCCTGTTCATGCTCACAACTGTAAGCGTAACATCGCCGCGGCGAACTTCAAGCCAAGCTGAAGCCGGCTGGAGGGAAATTTATGGAAAAACTATGTGATGGGAGGCGCGAACCACCAGCTGAAACTGGTGGCAAACGCTGGTCGGCTGAAGCCGACCTTGTCCGACCGATGCGACCTGAGTGGCGGCGAAGTGGTGTGGTACGCGGCGTCAGATTGGTGGAAAGCGGGAGGGTCAGTTGGCGCCGGCAACCCGCCCTTACGCGCTGCTCGACATCCGCAGGACATTGCACGTTCGGACCACCGCGCGGGCTGAAGCCCGCGGCTCGAAAAGAATCAAAGAGTCTCGCGCGTCAGCCGCCGCGAATTTGCTTTGCGTATTCCGCTAACGGCCCGAGGCCGATCTCCGCGCGGCGCTTGTCGACGTTGGCCTCGTCCTCGATCGGGGCTGGTTCGGCGGTGGGGCCGCGGCCTTGGAATTGGGTGCCGTAGAGTTGCGGCTTGCCCTGGCCGACGAGGACTCGGTCGGTGAGGTAGGCGAGCTGTTGCCCGGTCGCTTCGCCGGCCTTTACCGCCGGCTTGAGGAGATCGAGGGCCTTCGTCTGAAACTCGCGGTCGGAATCGGCGTGTTGCACAAGCAGCCAGGCGGCGTTGGCGGCGTCTTCGCCGACGAGGGTCTTGCCCGGCCAGCCGTGCTTTTCGAGGGTGCGCTTCATGAAGGCGGTGTTCTCGGGGTCGATCTTGCGCAGGTCGAGCTCGGGCGGCAGGCGGTCCATCGGGACGCTTTTGTCGCCTTCCGGTTGTTTGGCCATCTCGGCGATCAGCGCGTGGCGGGCGCGCTGGTCGAGGGCCATGCGTTCGAGCAGTTCGCGGGCCAGGGCCGGCTCCTTCACCGATTTCAGGGCCTCGTCGCGGGCCTTGCGGCAGGCCTCCAGCGCCGCGGGCCAGCGCGTGTCTGCGTGGAGGCTCTTCAGGTCGGCGTCGTTTTCGACGTGCGTCACATCGCGCCAGCCGCGCTCGAAGGCGAGGTGCAGATACTTAAAGGCGTCGTCGGTCTTGCCGGTGAGGGCGTAGCAGCAGGCGAGGTGATAGGGCGCGGTGCCGCGCTTGGCGCCCTTTTCGATCGAGGCGAGGGCCAGCTCGATGCTCTTGTTGTAGTCCTTCTGTTCATAGGCGACGACGGCCTGCTGATAGAGCGCTTGCGCTTCGGGGTTGGGGACGGGCTTTGGCTCTTCGGCCAGCGCGGAAGGGGCGAGCAGCGCGACGACCGCGCACAGGGAAAGCAGGTGAAGGGGGGCGGGGAATCGCATGGTGTATCGCTTTCTCGTGATTGATGCCGGGCGGCGCGCATGCCGGCGGCGGCCGTCAACAGCTCGGCTCAGCGTGGCTCGACAGGGTAGACGAGGTCGGGCGGAGGTCGCGTGCAAAAAATCTGGGGGAGGCGATGCCGAGGCAGGCGACGCCGAGTCCGGAAGCGGGGTCAGCAAACGTGTTTCACGTGAAACACGTTTGCTGACGCAAAGGGCGTGCCGCGCGGGTGGGGCGTGGCCGAGATTGGCGGACTTGCTTTTACTGTTCCGCAGCCACCGCGTCCGCGGCGCGATTTGCTTCCTCCGCGCTGACGCCGTCGGAGAGGTCGACGCCGGAGCTGTCGAGTTCTTCGAGTACGTCGAAGGGGTTTACGCCGCGGTCGTTGGCGGCTCGCAGCAGGCTGCCGGCGGACGCCGCGAGCGCGTCGACATCGGGATCGTCGAGGCGGAAGGTGAGTCGTTCGATCATTTTGGCGGTCTGACGGATTGAGCTGCCGGTGTCGTTGGCGACTTGCAGCGTCGCACCGACGATCGCCGCCAGAACGTCGTAATCGGAGAGCGCGCCGGTGGCGGCGGCGAGCGGGACGTAGACGTCGGCAGCGGGGCCGGGGTCGGCGCCGGCTTCTTCGATGACCGCGATCAAGACGACCGCGTCGGCGGCTGACTCCACGAGGCTCTCGTCCGGCTGCTGCTCGGCGACGGCCGCCACGACCGCGGCCTGCTCGGCGATGCGCAAGCTCGCGTCGTTGTCGGCCAGGGCGTCGATCATGTCGGTGAGGGCCTTGAGGGCCGCATCGGCGTCAGCGGCAGCGTCCGCCGCCGGCGCGGCCGCCAGCACCTGAACGCCCTCGGCTCGATCCTGCAATTGATCGACCGCTTGCTGCGGGTCGTCTGCGTCGGCGATGGATTGATCGATCATGGCGATGAGCGCGTCCAAGGCGTCGAGCGCGGCCTCGCTGGGCTGATCTTCGTTGGGCGCCGCGGCTTGCGCAGCTTGCTCGAGCTCGCGCAACATTTCCGAGAGATCGGAGATCGCGATCTGGCGGTTGAGCGCCCGCGCTCCTTGCCGGAGCGCGCTGGCCTTGTCGGCGGCGGTCGGGGGATCGCAGCGATTGGCTGCGCGCCCGCCGGCGGCGCCGAGCGATCGCAAGCGGCTCACGGTGGAGGCCGCCGCGGCCGGAACTCCCTCGTCAGCCGACGACTCATCATCGCCGTCGTCGCCGGAGTCGTTCGACGCGTCGCTTTCGTCGGCGTCGTCATCCTCTTCGCAGTCCTCGGGCTCGTCTTCGTCCTCGTCGTCTTGAGGGTCGGGCTTGCCGTCGGCGTCGTTGTCGATGTCCCAGCGATTGAGTAGGAAATCGCCGTCGACGTCGAAGTCAAACTTGTTCGGCACTCCGTCGTTATCGACGTCGTCGTCTTCGTCGTTGGGGATGAGATCGGCGTCGACGTCGGGGTCCACTTCGTTGGGAATGCCGTCGCCGTCGATGTCGGGATCCTCGTCGTTGGTCAGGCCGTCGCAATCGCGATCGGGGCCGTCCAGCGGACTGGCTGGATCGAGGCCGCGGGCGATCTCTTCGAGAAACGTGAGACCGTCGCAGTCGCGATCGGAGCTGAGCGCGGCTGCGACGCAGAGCGTGTCGAACTCGCCCGTTTGCTCATCGCGGCAGGCTTCGAGCAGCACATCCAACAGTACGGGCGGCAGCGCCTGCAATTCGGGCGGAAGCGCGCCGATCGCGAGCCACTTCGGAGTCTCGCTCGTCGACGCGTTCGACGCGCTCAGCGACGCATCGGCGACGGCGACAGCGGACTCATCTTTCATCGGCTGGCAGGCCGTGCCCAGGCACAGGCTCATCGTGAACATCGTGTTGCAAATCAGGCGACGCATGGCATTGCTCCGGTGAATCATTTGGGGGGCGATTCAGTGGGTAGCACCGGCATCTTGCCGGTAAAGGGGGCGGCTCATTCAGGTGGCGAACTCAAATTCCACACCGGCGAGACGCCGGTGCTACCCGGATTTCGAAGCACGACGCAGCCCCGCCGGATCGCTCCGGCGGGGCCGCGCACCGCAGGGGGCGTTAGTGCACCGAGTAGGCGACAAACACGTTCATGTTGCAGGTTCCGGAACCCTGGCTCAGGGTCGTCATGATGGTCGAGGAGAAGTCACCCTGAGTGTTGATCGTAAAGTCCTGTGAGAATGTCAGGATTTCGTCGGCATTGCCCGCCACGTCGTCCTCGGTCGCGGTGCCGTTGGCGTTGAACGTGCCGCCGACGGCCACCACGAAGGCGAAGGTGTGGTTGGTCGTGACGCCGCCGGGGAGGCCCGTGAAGAACGGC
>JALHOX010000137.1 GCA_022842805.1 Phycisphaerae bacterium
CCGAGTCCGACGCCGGATCCGCGGACGGCGGCGCCGCTGGGCGTGCGTCCGGAGCCTTCGGTTCCGCCGCCGCCGCGCGGGGACGCGACGGCGCGCGATGACGGCGTGAGCCGCCTGCTGGGTCAGGGCAACGCGACGGGCAAGCCGGCTGCGACCTATGTTGTCAAAGCCGGGGATTCGCTGGCGGCGATCGCGCGTGAGCTTTACGGCGACGATCGGTATTGGAAGGCGCTGGCGGAGGCCAATCCGGTCATTGATCCGGCGCGGCTGTTCGTCGGCAAGGCGCTGGTCGTGCCGGCGAAGGAAGTCGTGCTGGCTGGGAAGGCGGCCGCCGCCGCGACGACCGCAAAGCCGCCGAGCGGGAAGAAAAACGGCAACGTGAACGGCAATGCGAACGGAAGCGATCGGACGGCTGTCGCGCCGCCGCCGAAGACGGCCAAGCCGGAGAGCGCGCCGCCCAAGCCGGTTGCGAGCGGCGACGTTCCGAAGGCGCGGCGTGCCACCTATCGCGTGGCGGCGAACGATTCGCTGGTGAGCATCGCGCGGGAAGTGCTGAACGATGGTGATCGCTGGCGCGAGATTTGGGAGTTGAACAAGGATCGGCTGAAGTCGCCCGATGTGGTGCCGGTGGGCTTCGAGTTGAAGCTGCCCGAGAGCGGCTCGGAGGACGGATCGAACGGCAACGCGAACTGCCGGCGGGCGCCGACCTAGCGCAACGGACTTGCTCGTGGCTAGTTTCGGCGGTTTTTCAGCGGAGCGGACGTGATCATTACGATCGACGGCCCCGCCGGCTCGGGCAAGAGCACAGTGGCCCGCAAGCTCGCGGCTCGGCTGCGGATTCCCTATCTCGACACCGGCGCGATGTATCGCGTGATCACGCTGGCGGCGATCAACGCCGGCGCGAATTTTGAGGACGAGGCTGAGCTGTTGGATGTCGCGCAGAAGGCCGACTATCGCCTCGACCTGGGGCCGACGCACATCCGCGTGACGCTGGGTGATCATGACGTGACCGAGGCGCTGCGCTCGATGCGCGTGAATACGCACACGCGCTTCATCGCGGGCGCGCCGAAGATTCGCGAGCTGCTGGTGAATCGGCAGCGCGAGATCGGGCGTGAGCTGGGGTCGATGGTGACCGAGGGGCGCGATCAGGGCAGCGTGGCCTTTCCCGATGCCGACGCGAAGTTTTACATCGACGCCGACATTCGCCAGCGGGCGCGGCGGCGCTATCACGAACTGGTGGCTGACGGCGAAGAGGTAGATGAGGAGACTGTGCTGCAGAACGTGGTCGAACGCGATCGCACGGACCGCGAGCGGGCCGTCGCGCCGCTGCGACGGCCGGACGACGCCGTCTCGATCGATACTTCGCACCTGGGCGTGACCGACGTGATCGCGATCATGCTCTGGCACTTGCACAGCCGCGGCCTGATCGCGCAGATTCCCGCCGATGATCAGTGATCCCGCGCCGCCGCCGATGAATGCTGATGGGCCGACCGCTGCGGCGGCGCCGGCCGAGCCATCGATTTCGCCCTCGCCGAGCGTGTCTGCGAAGCCGCCTGCGCCGGCGCCGATCCATGCGAAGATGCGGTGGTACTACCGCTTTTGCCAGTGGGGCTGTCGGCTGATTTTCCTCCTCTTTTTTCGCGGACGGGCCTATCACGCCTATCGCGTGCCGCGTGAGGGGGGCGTGCTGCTGGCGTGCAATCATCAGAGCTTTCTCGACCCCGTGATCGCGGCCTATGCGCTCCCGCGCGAGTGCCACTTCATGGGCCGCGACACGCTGTTTGAGAATCCGTGGTTCGCGAAGCTGATCGAGTCGCTGAATTGCTATCCGATCAAGCGCGGCGCGGCGGACACGCGGGCGATCAAGGAATCGCTGCGGCGATTGAAGGGCGGCGCGGCGCTGGTCGCGTTCCCGGAGGGCACGCGCACGACCGACGGGCGGCTGGGCACGCTGCTGCCGGGCGTGATTTTGATCGCGAGGAAGGCGCGCGTGCCGATCGTGCCGACGTACATCGCGGGGGCATATCAGGCTTTTCCGCGGAGCGCGAAATTGCCGCGGCGCAAGCCGATCTCGGTAGCGTATGGACAGCCGATTTCGGCCGACGCGCTGTCGAGCATGAGCGATGAGCAGTGCATGGCGGCGGTTCGCGACGAGCTGCTGCGGCTTGAGGCGCGGTATGCGCCGCTGGTCGCTGACTCGTAACGGTCGCCTCGCGACCTAGAACGCGAGCCCGCACTCCGGGCAGCGGCGCTGCGGCAATTTCCAGAGCGGATAGTCGCACTTGCGACAACGCGACTCCTGAACCTCGATATTGAATTTCAAACCGCATTCGCGGCAGGCGCACTCGCCCGCGATGAGCGTCTGGCGCGCTTCGCAGCGCGGGCAGGAGAGGTCGATCTGCGCCAGACCGGGCGAGAGATTTGCGACGGCCTCGACCCGGCGACCGCGGCTGAGAATCATGACGCCCAACGTCGCCGCCGCGTCGGCGATGCCGACGGCGCCCAGCAATCGCCACGAGACGTCGTCGTCGGAATCGTTGAGAACGAACAGCGACCAGACGCCGGCGGTCGCGGCGACCAACGCGATGGCCGCGGCTCGCAGCCAGGCGACGTTTGGCGCGAGCGGCGTGAGCTGCAAGAAGCAGATATGCCCCAGGGCGAACGAGATGATGCCCAGAACGAAGACGGTCCTTTCGGCGCCGTAGAAGCGACTGCCGTCCCAGAGCCACATGATCCACACGGCGCATGTCGCCGCGATGACGGTGCAGCCGACGAGGCCCGGCCAGCGAGGGAGGGAGGCCTCGAGCACGCGCTCGCAGGGCAGCGCGAGCAGCCACGCCGATAGAAAACAGGCCGAAGTCGCCCAGGCGGTCACCTGAAACTCAAGCGCCGCCCAGCCGCTCGCGGAGGCCCAGACTCCGAAGAGAATGAGCGCGAGGCAAGCCGAGAACCCCAGCGCGCCGACGGCGCTCAGCCAGGTGTTCCGGCGTTTTTCGCGCAGGGCGGCACACGCGCCGATCAGGCCGCAGTAGATCGCGAGTGTGAAGAATGTGCTGAGGATGCGCCACGTGATGCCTGTGAATCCGGCGGCGAGCAACGCGACGATGGCAACCACCGTGGCGATTAGCAACGAACCCAGCATTCCGCGCAGGAAAATGCGGCGCATGTGCACACCACGCAGCGAGTGTTCCATCATTCCACTCCGGAGTCGAACGGTGATCGAGGCAGCGAGCATGCGCTGCTGAAAGCCGCGAATCAGTGGTATGCGTACCCCGGCTGCGGCGTCATGTCGACCCCGCAAATCCAACGAGCGAGGAGAGCGAGGCAGGCGTTCGGCGATGGGGTTCTCATTCGTCGGCCTGCGAGCCGCAGGCCGCCACGGACTCAAGTCCCTCCGTTGCTTCGTTGCTTCACCCCTTCGCCGCTCCACCCCTTCTCCCCTGAACACCTCCACACCTCCACACCTCCACCCTTCACCCCTTCCCGCTCCCCGTTACGCTTCTGACATGAAGCGCGAGGAAATCTGGGAACGATTTGTCGAGTCCGTCCCCTTCGACCTCTACCCCTTTCAGGAAGAGGCCGTGCTCGCGTGGTTTGAGAGCACGGGCGGCGTGCTGGTCTGCGCCCCGACGGGCATGGGCAAGACGCTCATCGCCGAGGCGGCGATCTTTGAGGCGCTGCACACGCGCACGCGGCTCTATTACACGACGCCGCTGATCGCGCTGACCGATCAAAAGTACCGCGAGATTCAGGCGAAGGCTGTCGGCTGGGGCTTCGCGCCGGAGGATGTCGGCCTGCTGACGGGCAATCGGAAGGAAAACCCGGACGCGCTGGTGCGCGTGGTCGTGGCGGAAATCCTGCTCAATCACCTGCTGACCAACGACCCCTTGATCGCCGGCCTTTCGGGCGGCGGCGCGATCGTGATGGACGAGTTTCACAGCTTCAACGATGCGGAGCGCGGGATCGTTTGGGAGCTGGCGCTGGTGATGCTGCCGCCGGCGGTGCGGGTGATGCTGCTTTCGGCGACGGTGGGCAATCCGTGGGATTTCGCCGACTGGCTGAAGCGCGAGCACGATCGGAAACTGACGGTCGTTTTGACTGACGAGCGCCGCGTGCCGCTGGAATTTCACTGGGTGGAGAATGCGCTGCTGACGGAGCATCTGCCGCAGATGGTGGAGAGCGACCGCGTGCCGGCGCTGGTTTTCTGCTTTAATCGCGATGAATGCTGGGAAGTGGCCGAGCGGCTGAAGGGATTGCCGCTGACGACGGAGGGCCAGCGCAAGGAGATCGAAAAGCTGCTGTCGCAACACGACGACGACCTGCGCGAGGGTGTCGGGCCGAAGCTGCGACAGATGCTTCACCGCGGCGTCGGGGTGCATCATGCGGGTGTGCTGCCGCGGCATAAGCAGGTGGTCGAGACGCTGTTTCTGTCGAAGCTCGTGCCGTTTGTGGTGTGCACGGAGACGCTGGCCGCGGGCATCAACCTGCCGGCGCGGTCGGTGGTGTTGAGCACGCTGCTGAAAGGGCCGCCGCGCGAGCGGAAGCTGATTCCCGCGAGCAGTGCGCATCAGATGTTCGGCCGTGCGGGGCGACCGCAGTTTGACACGCAGGGGCATGTGTACGCGGTTGCGCATGACGACGACGTGAAGATTCGCAAGTGGAAGGAGCGCTACGACAAGATCGACCCGAACTCGAAGGATCCGGGGCTGATGCGGATGCGCAAGGAGATGGAGAAGAAGCGCCCGACGCGCCGCAAGACCGAGCAGTATTGGGGCGAGGGGCAATTCAAGACGCTGATCGAGGCCGGGGCGGCGAAGCTGCAGAGCCGGGCGATGATTCCCTATTCGGTGCTGATCTTTCAGCTCACGCGGCAGGGCAACTTGCCGGAGGTGCGGCGATTTCTGGGGAAGCGCTTCAATACGGCCGATCAGCTGGAAAAGTTTCAGCTGCAGCTTGATTTCATGCTGAGCAATCTCGCGTCGCTGGGGTATATCTCGGGCGAAGGGCTGTTGCCCGCGGAGGATGCCGCGGGGACTGCAGAATCGTCGGACGGGGCGGACGAGCGGCGGGTGGAACCTGTTCAGCCGCAGAGCGAGACGCTTCCGGAAGGTGCGTCGAGGGACGCACCCCACGAGTTGAGCGCGACGGCGAAAGCGATCATGGCCAAGCGCGCGGCGGCGGCCGCCGCGGCGGGCGGCGCGAACGCGGAAAAGCCGGAGCCGCCGCGCTTTCGGGCGACGCATGTGACGCTGAACGAGTCGATCTGGAAGCTGCTGCATTTTCGCAGCGTCGATCCGCTCTATGGCGCGTTTCTGTGTGAGACGCTGCTGCGGGCCAACGATGATGAGAAGATGTTGGCGCTCGAAAGCGTGCTGGAGACGCCGCCGCAGATCGCGCGGCGTGGGCGGTTGCCGTGGGACTTACCGAAGGGGCCGTTGCAAGAGTATGAGCTGGAGCCGTTGATGATCGCGATGGGGGTGGCGCTGGAGGGACAGGGCCAGGGCGGCGACGAAGAGGGAGAAGAGGAGGAAGGGCCGCGGCTCGACGAGCGGCGGCACGACTGGCTGGCGCGCGACCCGACGGTGCAGCGCCCGCCCAATTTTCCGGAGATGCTGAAGCTGGCTTTTGAGGCGCGGCTCGCTGCGCCGGAGCCGGTATTTGTGCAGCCGAAGTGGCTGGCCGGGGCGGCGTTCAGCGAGTTCGATTGCGAGTTTTTCCAGTTTGTGAAGGCGCGCGATTTGATCAAGCAGGAGGGGCTGATTCTGCGACATTTTCTGCGGCTCGCGATCCTCGCGGGTGAGTTTCGCACGTACACCGATGACCCGACTTATGAGGAGATCGCCGAGCGGGCGGTGAAGACCTGTCAGCGCGTGGATGCGGCGTATACGGCGCATTTTTTGGAGGAGGCGCGCGGGCGGTAGGGTCGGCTGCGCGGACCTTTTCGCGGCGATCGTGCATGGTGCGCGTGTCGGACGACAGAGGTCCGCACAGCGGACCCTACGGAATCTCGATCTGCGGCAAAGCGCGATCTCGTCAGTAGATCTCCCACACCCCCGGCGTCAGCAGCTCGACGAGGTTTTGATCCGGATCGCGGAGGTAGAGGCTGGCGCCGCCGCGGGGCCAGGTGACTTCGCTTTCGATCGCGACGTTTGCCGCAGCCAGGCGATCGCGCCAGGTCTGCACGTCTGGTGGGTCGATCGAAAAACCGACGTGAAGCTGGCCGGCGCCGTCGTGCGGCGGAATGAGGCCGCCGGTGGTGGCGATGGGGCTGGTCGTGCCGCCGGTGCGAAAGAGCAGCAGGAGTTGCCGCTCGGCGACGCTGAGGGAGGCCATGCGGTCGTCGACGCTGAGCAGGCGGAGGCCGAGGACATCCCGATAAAAGGTCGCCGCGCGTGCCACATCGGCGACGTATAAGCAGGTCTCAATCACGCCGCGTATCGCCATTGGCAGGAATTGTATCGGCGCGGGTTCGCCGTCGTTGGGGCTGCCTCCGGCGGTTGCTACGATGGTCGCATGATTGTCGTGATGCAAACCGGCGTCGCTCAGGCGCAGATCGACCACGTGGTGCAGCTGGTCCGCGACGCGGGGCTGCGTGAGCATGTCATCGTCGGCACGGAACGCACGGTCATCGCCGTCGTCGGCGACGAGCGCAAGCTGGAGCTTGGCGCGCTGGAGAACGCGGGCGGCGTTGATCGTGTGATGCCCGTGCTCGCGCCTTACAAGGTCGCGAGTCGCGAGGTGAAGCGCGAGCCGTCGGTTATTCCGCTCGGCAACGGAACCGCGGTTGGCGGTAAGCGGATCGGGCTGATCGCCGGGCCGTGCAGCGTTGAGTCGCGTCAGCAACTGATCGAGATTGCGCACGCGGTGAAAGAGGCCGGCGCGATCGGGCTGCGCGGCGGTGCGTTTAAGCCGCGGACCAATCCGTATCAATTTCAGGGGCTGGGCGAGAAGGGGCTGGAGATGCTGGCCGAGGCGCGTGAGGCGACCGGGCTGGCGGTCGTGACCGAAGTGATGGGCGTCGACCAGGTGGAACTGGTGAGCCGCTACGCCGACGTGCTGCAGATCGGCACGCGGAACATGCACAATTTCAACTTGCTGGTGGCGTGTGGGCAGACGAAGCGGAGCGTGCTGCTGAAGCGCGGCTGGAGCGCGACGCTCGATGAATTTCTGCTGGCGGCGGAGTACATCCTGAACGCGGGCAATCCGAACGTGATTCTCTGCGAGCGCGGCATTCGCACGCACGAGACGTATGTCCGCAACACGCTGCCGCTGGCGATCATTCCGGCGGTGAAGCGCGAGAGCCACTTGCCGATATTGATTGACCCGAGCCAGGGCACGGGGCACGCGTACATGGTGCCCGCGATGTGCCGCGCGTCGATTGCGGCGGGCGCCGACGGCCTGATCGTCGAGGTACATGCCGACCCGGAACACGCGCTGACCGATGGGGCGCAGTCGATTACGCCGGAGGTTTTTGCGCAGACGGTGCGGGAATGCGCCCGGATCGCGGAGGCGGTGGGACGGACGACGTAGGGGGCGCGAACGGCGTCAATCACCCGCTATCTTGGACCGCTGACTAGTCGCCGCCTCGCATGGCTGACTCTCCGGGGCAGCGCCAGCCTCCGCGTACTTTTCAACTGCCTTCTCTGCGGCAGCAATAAACTCCAAGTGTCGTTCGCACAGGTCGCCGACGCCACCAACTACTCCAAACTGCGACAGCACGCCCAGTTGAGTAATGGCGACAACCGCATAATCTGCCGGATTCGCCAACGTAGCGCTATACCAAGCCGACGTCGGAAGGGCATTGACGTACCTGACCAGAAGTGGAAGCACCCTCATAACTTTTGACTTCTCACATACCAATATCGCGACACAGATTTCAACCGTCATGCCGGGGGCCGCGAATCGGGCCCGCTCCCACTCATATAGCTTTTCAGCCGCCACCTCAATCGCGGCATCACCCCCATCGAGAATCGCCCGAACTTGCGGCTGAAGCAGCAGCCACCGCCGATATACAAGGGGATCACTTGCGTAACTGGTGTCCGGTGCCGCCGCAATCTCCGCGAAGTAGTTTTTCATCTGTCGGCGCGCCTCATTGGATGCTACTGGTTTTGGCTGCGACCCCGGCACAACTATCGCTCCCATAGAAGTCGCGCAGACAACTGCGATGGATAGCATCGCGAAAGCGATCGTGGCACTGCGCGCGGGGCGGGAGCACGCGACACGCGATCGGCCCCAACGCGGTTGACCAGCGGCTGAACATTGCGAGCAAAGCATGGCGATCATAATCCAATCTGACTATGGTAGGTCTAATGATTTCGCGGCCAACACCTGTCACCAACGCAGCTTCTGAAGAGTTACATGAAAATGACCGTTGCCAGCTGCCACAAAAGCCGAATCGCCTCAATAATTACCGAGCCGGCTGGCACGGACTCAATTGTGTTACCGTTGGTCCGCGGAGTCCGAGTGTACGATGGCGTACCATATGTTTCCGGCACCTGATTCGGGGGATGGTTGACGCGCGGCCCCCGACCCCATTTGCTGTCAACAATGGATGGGGCGCAATCGATTACGCCGGAGGTGTTTGCGCAGAGGCGGTGGGACGGACGGCGTAGGGGCTATTTTGAACGCGGTATCGTCGTTTCGCGTCGCGGCGAGTTATCAGATCGATGCGCGGCCCGACGACCGGCGAACGCATATTCTGACAGTGGCTTGAGCCGCTCTTTCGAACCCGCCACGGCCGCGAACCGTACTGAAACGCATGCCAACAAACGCAGAGCACGCGTCCGCAGGCCGCTCACCGTCGCCTGTCGAGAGCACCAATTCGGCCAGTTTGATTTCGCGCGGCATCTCTTTGGTTTGCAATGGGGCGGCGGCGGGCGCGCTGGCGGTGCTTGCGTTCGGCTGGCTCTGGCCGGTCGATCTGGAATCGACGGGCGAAGCGCGGCTGATCCTCGATTCGGCAGCGTTTTTTATTCGCACGCTTGCGCTGCAGATCGCGATTGGGCTCGTGCCCGTCGCAATTCTCGTCGCGGTGCTGCGCCGGTGGCGAGCGGCGCTTGTCGTTGCGGCTTTGTCGCTCGGTGCGGCGTGGCCGACGGTGAGAACGTGGCTCCCGGAGACTCCGCCGCGGGTGGGCGAAGCGAGCCTTCGCGTGCTGAGCGTGAATTTGCTGGCGTGGAACGCGACGCCGGAGCTGTTGGCGAACGCGATCGCGAAGTCGCCGGCGGATGTGATTTTGCTACAGGAATACTCGTACGACTGGCATCGGCGGTTGGGGGCAAAGCTCGGCGGGCAGTTCCCGAACATCGCCGCCGAGCCGCGCGAGGGCTGTTTCGGCACGGCGATCTACTCGCGTCGCCCGTTCAGCCAACCGGTCGACTCCGGGCTGCCGATCGGCGAGACGGGTAACCCGCAGCAGCGCGCGGTGGTGCACTTCGGCGGGCGCGAGGTGGCGCTGTACAACATCCACCTGCTGCCGCCGCTGGGACGCAGCTATATCCGCCCCGGGCGGCGGGAAGCCGTCGATCTGGCGAAGCTACTGGCGAGCGAGCCGCTGCCGGCGGCGGTCGCGGGGGACTTTAACTTCACGAATTCCTGCGCGCAGGCCGAGCGGCTCTTCTCGCTCGGCTTCCGCGATTCGCTGGACGAAGGGGCGCGCGGGCCGCAGTGGAGCTGGCCGGCGATCGGCGCTGCGAGCGGCTTTCCGGGCATCCGGTTGGACCACGTCTACATCAATCGGGAGCTCCGCTGCACGAGCGCGGAGGTACTCGAGAGCGGCGGGTCCGACCATCGCCCGGTCTTGGCCGAGTTGCGCTGGGCGGCGGACTGAGCAAAAGACCGGCGAGACGCGGCTCGCTTTTGGCGCGGCACGGACGACGGAACTCCGTTGTTCGTGTCTTTGGGTGGTTTTTGGCCTCCGCGAAGGCACGGGCAAGCTGAGTACAGCTTGTCCGTGCCACCCCCCACCGCCCAACGAGCGCCCTACTTCTCCGACGAACCACCCCAGAATCTGAAAATTTCCTGATCCAGTAGTATTTTGAGGCGGATTCGGCTCCTCTGCCGAGAGCGTTCAAATCCGCCCGCCTGTTCGACGGGCCTATTTCGACCCGAAGCGGCGTCGCCCGCCCGCGAGACCTGCCGTCGACCGGAGCGCCCCCCCCCTCTCCGGCCCCCAGCACTTCCGCGCGCACGCACCGCCGACCGACGCGAGTAGCGGCGAAAGCGATTCCCCAGCGCGGCACATCACCCCCGCAAGGACAGGAGAAGATCTCAT
>JALHOX010000138.1 GCA_022842805.1 Phycisphaerae bacterium
GTTGCCGCATTCGATTCGAGAGGACGTTTGGCAGCCCACGCGCGTCCTCAAAGCGCTTGACGTCGAGGTGATCGACGAACCCATCGCGATTCAGGTCGGCCTTCGCGGCGACTTCGGCGTTCAGCGTTCGCGTGCTGATGCGCACGTCGGGCGTGAGCGCCGGCTCGGTCGTGGGTCCGACGGCGAATGCGCTGCAATTGCAAGACGTGATCTGCAGCCAGTTGTTGATGATGAAGGTGTAATCTTCGCTGAACACGATGCCGCTATTGCTGAAGTCGGCCCCGCGGTTTCCGTTCCACGGGCAGCCGCCGGCCGCCTCCGGGCCGCCGAACGTGAATAGCAGGAAGGTCACGTCGTTGATGTCGACGTCGCCGTCGTTGTCGGTGTCTCCGCCGCGGAGCACCTGCGTCGCCGCGCCCTGATAGTGGGTTCCCAGGTCGAGCAGGCTCACGGTTGAGAAGAGCGTGTGCTGCTCATCCTTCGCGCAGAGCTCCGTCCATTCGCCGCAGGCGACGGGGAACGTCGCCGTGCCGGTGGCCGGGTTGCCGGTGAAGTTGACCAGCACATGCACGGGCGGCGCGCAGCTCGTGCCCGATTTGGCGATGAATTTGATGCAGCGCGAGATTGGCGAAAGCGCCGCGACCCCCTGCAACTGCACGGTGGCGGTGACGTTGTTCACGTTCGATACGGTCACGTCGAAGGTGCACGTGCCGATGTTGCCGCAATCATCCTGGGCCGTGCAGGTCACGGTGGTCGTGCCGATCGGGAATAAGCTGCCGCTGGGCGGAACGCAGCCGACCAGGGTCGGCGATGTATCGCAGTTGTCGGTCACCGCCGGATTGGCAAAGGTGACGACAGCGCCGTCGCAACCGGTGTCTGCGTCGACGGAGATATTGGGCGGACAGACCAGCGTCGGCGGCTCGGTGTCGACGACGGTGATTGTCTGCACACATTCCACAAATTGGCCGCAGTTGTCGGTGGAGCGCCAGGTGCGGGTGATGGTGCCTGTTCCCAGGCATCCGCTCAGGTCGGTTGCGTCGCTGAACGTGATCGTGGGAACGCCGCAATTGTCGGCGCCGGTGGCGCTGCCGGTGTTGGCGGGGGCCGAAGATTCATCGCACTGGATTGTCGCGTTGGGCGGGCAGGTGATCGTCGGCGGGAACATGTCCCACTGGAAAATGGACTGCTTGCAGACGCGATCGTTGCCGCAACCATCCACCGCGCGATAGGTCCGCAGGTAGAAGAACGGGTTGGAGGCGCAGCCGGTGCCGCGGATCAATTCCTGACTGACCATGGTCAGAGATGCGATCTGGCAGTTGTCCGTCACGACGCCGCTTTGGGCCTGGAACGCCAATACGGTGTTGGCAGGCGGGGGCAAGGGGGTCGCACAGTCGAGGCTTAGCACATCCGGGCAGATAATGACGGGGTCGATGGTGTCATTGATGACGAAGAGCTGCTGGCATTCTGCGAAATTGCCGCCGATATCCGTCACGCGGTAGGTTCGGGTGATCGTCTCCGGACAAGTGTTGCCATCGGAGACGTCGCCTTGCCAGGTGACGACAGGGTCGGGATCGCAATTGTCCGCAGCGCCGAGGCACTCCGGGCCGGAGACGTGAAGTTCATACGAACCGGTAGCTCCGCCTGCGCCGGCGACACGAATCAGATAGGTCGTACCTGCAACGACCGCCGCGCTGACCTGAGAGGCGGCGCCGCAGGAATCGTTGTTGCACGCGAGCTCGGTCTGTGGGCTGGCGGGGCACGAGGCACTGTGGATCGACACCACGGTGTCGAAATTAGTACCAACGCCACAGGTACTTACCGTGAGCGTTCCCGCGGAGCCGGGAGTGAACCGGTACCAGACGTCCGGTGAGAAGGACGAAGAGCCGCAACTTGTGGAGCCATCATTGGTTGCGCCCACCGTGCTACCCGAATATGTGCCGTTGCAGACGACCGCTGCTGACGTGCAGTTGTCGCTGGGAATAACCAGATTGGGGTCGGCTGGAGCGAGGGGAGCTGGCAATTCCGTGATGCATTGGAGCGGCTGATTGGGTGGACAGGTAAGTGTGGGCAGGGTTTCGTCGAGCAAAATGCCGCCCGACGCGATGAACGTGGTGGGAATGGGGCTGCCCTGAAAGCTGACGGCGGTTTGAAACGGGCCGAAAACCCGCTGCAAGAGATCGGCGATTTCGCCGTCATTGCCCGCGTCGACGGTGAAGCAAAGTGTTGCCAGTAAAGAATTTGCATTGGTAGGAGGCTGTGGAATCGAGAAGTCGATTGAGCCGTCGAGATTGAGTTGGCCAGGGGCAATTTCCGCGGTAGCGATGCCCTGGACATGCAGCCCGAACGGCGAACTGGTGTAGCTGCTGAGTGCACCCTGATAGGTGAGCTGGGTCGGGTCATATTGCAAAAAGGCCTGAAACCCAGTCACGGGTTGCGGCAGATTCTGCATCGAAAGCGTGAAGCAAACAGTATTGCCCGCACCATAACAGGGCTGCGGATCTTGCACAGCCATGATCAGTTCCGCCGGCGCTCCTCTTCCGGCGAAGACGTCGGGGACGCCGGTTCGGCTGAGGCCGCTGGCTTCGGCGGATAGTCCGGCGGACGACGTGGAAGACGATTTGGCAGACCCGCCGTGCGCTGATAAGAACGCCCCGAGACTGAGCAGCGTGGTCATACAAACGACGCCGCCAACCCCATGATTGGACATCTCGATCTCCCTCCGCAAGCCGACTCTCCCGCCGGCCCAGACTGCGCGCAGAAACGGCGCTCCCTAGCTGCCCGCCTCAGCAACGCTGATTTTCGTCAACCGACGCCCACCGCCCACAAGACTGACACGCCTCGTGTCGCACCAAAACGCCGAATACTCGTCTCCTCACGCAGAGACGCCAAACCCTCGAGTATTCGACAATTCCCATCCCCGAACAAATGCTTCCGCCCGCGGGGCTTTTTGACAGAGGAGACATTATCGACTCGCTGGGTCTTTTGCAAGCAGTTCTTATAGCGTCTGAGGCTAAGCTGTGGTTTGCACAACAGTTAGTACTACTTATTTTCGCTCGGCTGCGATCCCAATCCGCGTGGCGTACTTGAGAAGAGAACTCTCATATGCCAAGGCGCGTGCGGCGGCGACCGCAATCTGGAACCATTCTTCGCGGCAGTGGCATCGCGTGGCAACTTTGGAGTCAAGCGATTCGCACAGCCATCCGATGTGGCCGAAGGGCTTCAGAGTGGAATGACCTGTTACCGCTGGCGGGCGAAGGTATTCTGAAGGAGTGATGACAGGACTTTGGTGCAGCCCCCTTTCCGATCGTTGCAACCGGTTCGCCACATCGCCACTCACGATTTCGTACGGCCCAGGGTCGATATTGGAATCAGACTTCGGCGTAAATGGCGCGAACGATGAGACTGACTATCAATCTGTGGCAAACCAAGATGCGGCGCAAGACAGTAATGGTGACCGACCATCCCTCGGCGGACGGGGTGCCAATCGCGGGATGTGGCTGCGGCGGAGATGGCGGCTGTGCCGACCGGGGACGTTCTCCGGCTCGACGGTGGTGCTGCGGACGACGTGCTCGCCGTTTGAAACTGCGCTTCGCGGCGTGGCGGGAACGCGGGCGTGTTCGAAAAGCCGGGGACCCATTGCGACGCGGGAAGAATTTTTCCGCGATTTCGGAGCGAAGATTGCGCGAGGATTCTCGAAAATTGGTGAGGCAATCAGGGTCGCGGACAGGGGAGGCCGGGATAGGCCGCGAGGGCGGCAAGGGGGCTAAGAAAGCGGGCGAACGGATTCGAACCGTCAACATTCAGCTTGGAAGGCTGACACTCTGCCAATTGAGTTACGCCCGCACGCGACGCAACGACGACCGTGGCCGGTCGAAAGTCGCGTCATGCAGTCTGCGAAAGTGTAGGCAATGCCGAGCGGGCGTCAATCGGGCGGCCCCTGCGACACGGAACGGGCGTCGACCGGTTGACTGAAAACATCCCGTCTAAAATGCGGGTGTCCGGCAGATAAACGCCCGGACCCGGCGGCGCGCGATCGCGCTGCGGAAATGGCCGTCACACGAGCAGGGGGCCGTCGGCAGGTCGCCCGGCCCACGAGAGCGCCGATGTGCTCTCGCGATTGAACCCAAACCTTTTTGATGGTGAATGATGGGCGGTTCGAACGACCGGTCGCACGCGAGCGGCATCGACGCGAACGGAAAGACCACCGGACGCGGCGGCGGTCACACGCACGGCCATGGGCACGGACACAACGCGGGCGGCCACCCGGCGGCGGGGCACGGCGGTCACCTCGATGGCCAGTGGCACGGCGATGCGGTGCATGATCACGAGCACCATGCCGGGCCGATCAAGCGGCTGATCCAACTGACCTGGCCGGACCGCGGCGATTTTCTCATCGTCCTGGTGTTCGCGTTTGCGATCGGCTTTTTGTCGCTGGCGACGCCGGTCGCGGTGCAGACATTGGTGAACTTCGTCGCGTTCGGCGGTTCGACACAACCGGTGGTCGTCATCGGCCTGTTGCTGCTGTCGCTGCTGCTGTTTGTCGGGGCGATGCGGGCGGTGAAGACGGTCGTGGTCGAGATGGTGCAGCGGCGCGTCTTTGTGCGCGTGGTGGGCGAGATGGCCCACCGGCTGCCGCACGTTTCGATTCACGCCTATGACCGCGGGCATGGACCGGAGCTGGTCAATCGTTTCTTCGACGTGTTCACGGTTCAAAAGGTCGGCGCGACGCTGATGCTCGACACGGTGGGCGTGTTGCTTCAGGCGGGCGTGGGGCTGCTCGTCCTGGCTTTCTATCACCCGTGGCTGCTGTGGTTCGATCTGGTGCTGGTCGCGGCACTGGCGTTCGTCATCTGGATCCTGGGCATCGGGGCCATCCGCACGGCGATTGAAGAATCGCGCGCGAAGTACGAAGTGGCCGGCTCGCTTGAGGAGATCGCCCGCAACCCGCTGGCGTTTCGCATCGGCGGTGCGCCGCGGCTGGCGCGGCTGCGATCGGACGAGCTCGCTTCGGAGTACATCCGCTGCCGCAAGAAGCATTTTGCCGTCGTTCTGCGACAGGTGGTCGGTTTCGTGCTGCTGCAGGCGCTCGCCAGCACGGCGCTGCTGACACTGGGCGGCACGCTGGTCATTCGCGGCGAACTGACGCTGGGGCAGCTGGTGGCGGCCGAGCTGATCGTCGCCACAGTGTTGACCTCGGCGGCAAAGCTGGGCAAGACGCTGGAATCGGTCTATGACCTGCTGGCCGCGTCGAACAAACTCGGACACCTGCTCGATGTGCCGCTGGAGCGGATGGACGGCGGCGCGCTGCGCCGTGCCCCGGGCGCCGCGACGATCGAGTTTCGCAACATCACCTTCGGCCATCGGCCGAATCACCCGCTTATCCGAGACTTTACGTTGCGCCTTGCCCCGCGCGAGGTCGTGCTGGTGGTCGGGCGACAAGGATCGGGCAAAAGCACCCTGGCCGACCTGGCGATCGGCCTGCGCGAGCCGCAAAGCGGCGTGGTGCTCTTCGACGATCTTGATCTGCGCGAGCTCCATCTCGACTCGCTCCGCGAAGACATCGGGATCTTGCAGGGCATTGAAATCATCGAGGGCAGCCTGGCGGAAAACGTCGCATTGCGGCGGCAATCGGTCTCGGATGAAGACGTGCGCGCGGCGCTGGCGATCGTCGGATTGCTGGACGATGCGCTTGGGCTGCCGCGCGGGTTGCAGACGCGGCTGAATTCGCTGGGCGGTCCGCTGTCGTACGGGCAGGCGCGGCAACTGATGCTGGCCCGCGCGATCGCCGGGCGGCCGCGGCTGTTGATCTTGGATGACGGGCTGAATGACCTCGATCCGCAGGTGCGTCCGCGGGTGTGGAGCGCGCTCACCGGTCCGGATGTGCCCTGGACGCTGCTGGCGTTGGTGCGCGACCCGCTGGATGCGGGGCCGGCCGATCGCGTGATCTATATGCCCGGCACGCCGCAGTTGGATGGGCCGCCATTGCTGCCGCGCGAGGTCGGTGCCGCGGGGCGCGGTTGAGTCAGGCACACCGTGGAGCGGCGAGAATCAGTGGTGCAATTTGGAATCTACTGAACCACGAAACTTTTGACTCGTCTGCCGGGTGACTCCGTGTCATTCGAATTGGGAGATCGCTGAATGGGTCAAGCCTTGAGAATCGGACCTTCCGCGGCGGCGCCGCCGCTGGCGACGATGGAAATGGTTCGCGCTCCGCGCATCGTCTATATCTCGGCGGCAATTTGCCTGTTCGCCGTTGCGCTGTTGCCGGTCGCGCTGATTTTCGTGCCCTGGCGGCAGAATATTCAGGGGTTGGGCGAGGTGATCGCGCTCGATCCGCTCGATCGGCCGCAGACAGTCGAGGCGCCGGTGGCGGGCCGCGTGGCGCACTTCACCATTACGGAGAACTCCTATCTCGCCGAGGGGGACCTCATCTGCGAGATCGTCGACATCGACCCGCTGCGGCTGCAGCGCCTGGAGCAGGAGCGACGGGCGCTCGAACTGCAGAAGATGGCAGCGGAGAATCAGGTTCAGCAGTATGAAGGTCAGATACAGAATCTCGAATTGACGCGGACCAATGCGGTGGATTCGGCCAAGTACCGCGTCGAGATGGCGAGGCAGCGCATCAGGTCGTGGGAAGAAGCCGTGAAGGCCGCCGAGGCCACGCTCCAGACGGCCAATCAGCATCTGGTGCGAATGCAGAATCTGTTTAAGGCGCAACTCGCGACGCAGCGCGACCTGCAGATTGCAGAGCGCGACCAGGAGAACGCGCGGGCCGACCTTGATAGCGACAGGGCCCAGGTGGAGGCTTCGAGAAACGAACTGTCGGCGGCCGAACAGGAAGTGGAACGCACTCAAAATTCAGCCAACGCCGCCATCAGCTCCGCGAGCGCCTCGCGCGATGAGGCCAAGGCCAAGGTGCAGGACATCGCGGGCAAACTCGCCAAGCTCGCGACTGATATCTCGCGTCAGGAGTCGCAGAAGGTTTTGGCGCCGCGGGCGGGCCGCGTGAATCGCCTGTTCGTCGCGACTAACGGGGAAGTCGTCGGCGTGAAGGATCCGCTCATCGAGCTGGTGCCCGAAGCCAAGCAGTACGCCGCTCAGATTTATGTCAAAGGAATGGATGCCCCGCTGATCCAGCCCGGCGACGAAGTGCGGATGCGCTTCGATGGCTGGCCGGCGGTGCAGTTTGCGGGTTGGCCTTCGGTGGCGGTCGGCACCTTCGGCGGTCGTGTGCGGCTGGTCGATCCGCGCGACGATGGAAAGGGGCGATTCCGCGTCATCATCGAGCCCGACGTGAACGAGCCGCCCTGGCCGTCGTCGCAATATCTGCGACAAGGTGTGCGGGCGGAGGGTTATGTCTTGCTGCGCGATGTCACGCTCGGTTATGAATTCTGGCGACAGCTCAACGGCTTTCCGCCGACCGTCGAGCCGAAGGAAACGAAGCTCGACGTGGCCCGCAAGCGCGTGAAGTAGTCGCGGCGCGAGTGGCTGTTTGGACTTGGCCGCTTCCGCCGGGAAGCGGCTCCTCAATCGCCGAAGACCGCCGCCGCATGGGCGCGGGTCTGACTGACGATGTCGATGGGAAGGCTTGCTTGAAGAATCGCAGGAAGTGCGGCGCACTGCTGGCGGCGACGTTGCTGGCGGGTTGCGCGGAACCGTTCAGTCGCATCGATCCATCGCTGGAGCAGCGCGTTCGCTCGCAGTTGGGCGAGGTGCGGCCGATGTCGCTGGGGGCCGTGGCGCAGCGTCCGCCGCAGCCGCCGCCCGCCAGCGCGCCGGCGAGCACGAAGCGAGTCGTCGCGCCGCCGGCGGAGCGGATCGAGCTTGGGGTCGACGACTTTCGGCAGCGCATCCTGAACAACAACCTCGACCTGCAGGTGGTGCAGGTCGATCCGGCAATCGCACGGACGCGGATCAGCGAGGCCGAGGCGAAGTTCGACGCGACGATCTACGGCTACGCACAGCGCGAAAACGAGGATCTGCCGCCGATCGACGACGAATCGCTCGACACCAACCCGGACCAGCTCAATCGCCGCTTTGCCTATGAGGGCGGCATCGAAGTACCGATGCTGACCGGCGGAAAGGCCAAGATCGGCCTGGGCGCGAAGAAAAAATCGCTCGACGATCAGGAAAAGGACACCGAATATCAGGCGGCGCTGAAGCTCTCGCTCAGCCAGCCGCTGCTGCGCGATGCGGGCATCGACCCGAACGTCGCGTCGATCCGCCTGGCCCGATATGGCGCGGCCGTGGTCGAGACGCGCACGCTGCTTTCGGCCATTCGCGTGCTGGCCAATGGTGAAAAGGCCTATTGGCGGGCGTGGGCCGCGTGGCAGGAATTGGAGATTCGCCGGGAACAGTACGACCTCGCGTTTCAAAATCTCGAATTCGTGCGCAAGCGGATTCAGGAAGGCGCCTCGGCGGGGATCGAAGAGGTGCGTGCCGATCTGGGCGTGGTTGAACGTCTGGAGCGCGTGATCGTCGCCGAGACGCAATTGCGACTGGCGATTCGCGATCTCAAGCGAATTCTCAACGACGAGGACATCGAGCTGAACTCGCCGACGCTGATCGTTACCTCGACCAAGCCGACGCTGCTGAATTACGAGTTTGAGCTGGACGCGCTGACGCAACGCGCGATCGACAACCGGCTCGAACTGCTCGACGTCGAACTGCAGCTTGCCGCGGACGCGATTCAGATCGACTTCGATCGCAATCAGACCCTTCCGCTCTTCGTGCTCGACTACGACTACACCTTCCAGGATCGCGGCACCGGTTGGCGCGACGCGCTCGAGGAAGTCGGCGACGGCGATCCGGGCGGGTTTTCGGTGATGCTGCGCGGCGAAATCCCCGTGACCAACGAACTGCGCAAGTCGCGGCTGCGTCGCTCGCTGCTGCAGCGCGTGCAGCGGCTCGCCACGCGCGAGCAGCGGACGCTGGCGATTCGCCAGGAAGTCGCCGACTCGGTCGACGTCTTGCGGCAAAACTGGCAGCGTGTGCTCGCGGCGCGGCAAAACGTGGTCGTCGCCAAGGTGAACTATGACGCCGAAGTGACCCAGTTCAACGAGGGACTCCGCACGCAGACGGAGGTGCTCGAAGGCCTGACGCGGCTGGGCGACGCACAGTCGCGCGAGGTGCGCGCGGTCGCCGATTATCAGGTGGCGCAGATCGACCTGGCCTTCGCCACCGGCACGCTGCTGGGCTATAGCAAGGTGGGCATTGAGCCCGAAGCGATCACGCCGCGTGCCAATCCGACGCTGCAGGAGCAGATTGATCGCGCCAACGACGTGAATTGACGGCGTGAGAGCAAAGACGATTCACGCCGGTCGGCGGCTGGCCGCGACGCCGCCGCGGCGCTACAGTTTCTGCGAATCAATTCCCGGAGCAATTCTCGATCCGGAGTTCGTCCATGGCTGAGCATCGCACGCCCGACGCGCCGCCGATCGATCTCGCCCGACAGCAGCACCTGGCGAACCTGAGCGCCATTCTCGCGCACGAGATCAACAATCTGATGACCCCGATCGTGACGCGGGCCGATTTCGCGCTTGGCAGCGGCGACGCCGCGCTCATTCATCGCTCCTTGGAAAAGTGCCTGGCGCAGGCCCAAAGGGTTGTTGCGCTGACGCGGCGGCTGTCGGACTTTGCGGAAAAAAACGCCGGCCCGCCGACGGCGATTTCGCCCCTGCGATCGGCGATCGACGCCGCGTGCGAATTGCTCGTGCGATCGCCCGAGAAGGACGGGATCGAGTTTGCGATCCAAGTAGACGAGTCCCTCGCGGCTCCCTTCGACGCCGACGACCTCGTGAGCGTCGTTCTAAATCTGCTCCTGATCGCGCTCGAGCGCGCCCGAGCGCAGCGCGGCTGGGTGCGGGTGCGCGCCGATCGCGGGGCGCTGCGAGTTGAGGATGGCAGCGGCGCTTTGTCGGCCGATGCGATCGCCGCACTCAATCAGGCAATCTCCGCTTGGGAACAGCATCCGTCGCCTGTCGACGCTCCGGCGCTCGACGTGCGCTTGCGCGCCGCCGCGATGCTCTGCCGCCGCAACGGCGCGACTCTTCGCGTAGAGGCCGGATCGGGCCAAGCGCTGGTCGTCGCTTTCGGCTCGAATTAGCGCCGCGGCAGGGCGAAGCTCGCGAGGAACAGCACGCCCAGCAGCGCAGCGCTTCCCATCGAGATGTTCAGGCCCTCGTCCAAGCCGGGCGGCCGGTACTCGACGACTACCGATTGAGCACCGTCCGGCAGCGGCAAGCGCAGGAGAAGCTGCTCGTCGACCTC
>JALHOX010000139.1:0-2719 GCA_022842805.1 Phycisphaerae bacterium
ACGTCTACTCGCTCGGCGTCGTGCTCTACCAACTCCTGACCGGCGTGCGACCGTGGGATGGCGGCGATCTCGTCCGCGACGACCGCCCGCCTCCGCCGCGCCCCAGTACGCGACTTCAACAGCCGCCGGCCAACCCGCCCCGCGAGCGCGTTCTCTCCTCAGAATCCGACCTCCGCCGGCTCGCGAAACAACTCACCGGCGACCTCGACACCATCGTCCTGACGGCGCTCGAAGCCGACCCCGCCCGACGATATCGCTCGGTCGAAAGCCTCGCCGACGATCTGCAACGCTTCATCGCGCGCCGCCCCATCGCCGCCCGGCCGCCCACCTGGACCTACCTCGCCGCCCGCTTCGCCCAGCGCCATCGCATCGGCATCATGCTCGGCGCCATCGCACTGCTCGCGACCATCGGCGGCTTCGCGCTCACCACCCGCGCCTATCTGCTCGCCGACGCCGCCCGACGCGACGAAGCCGCACAGCGCCGCTTGGCTGTCGAAAACGCCGCCAAAGCCGAGGACGCCCGCACGCTCGCCGAACAGGAAGCCCAGAAAGCCCGCGACATCACCGAGTTTCTGCGACAAACGCTCACCACCAGCGACCCCGCGCTCAAGCTGCGACCGGGAGTGTCCCTGCGCGAGATCGTCGACGAAGCCTCGGCCTCGCTCGCCGCCCCGGCGCTCTCGCTCAGCCCCGACGCCGAAGCAGCCATTCGCCTGACGCTCGGCCGCACCTATCTCGGCCTCAAACTCCCGACCCTCGCCGAGCCGCACTTACGCCGCGCCTGGGAGCTGCAGCTCACGCGAACGACCGAAGACGCCGCACTCGCCGAAACCGGCGCCGAGCTCGCGCTCGCCCTCTGCGAGCAGCGCAACTTCGCAGAGGGAATTCCGCTTCACCGTCGCACACTCGCTCTCCAGCGCGCCCTGCAACCCCGCGACGAGCCCGCGATCATGCGCCGCATCTGGCGCCTCTCAACCGCCCTGCGCGACAACAACGAGTTCGCGGAGGCCGAGCAGCTTTGTCGCGAAGCCCTCGATATCTCGCTACGAATCAACGGCGAGCGCCACCTCGACACCGCGGAGTGCCGCTTCCGCCTCGGCTTCACGCTCAACCACGCCGACAAACACGCCGACGCACTGCCCGAGCTCAACGCCGCACTGCAGCTCCAGCGCGAGCTGCTCGGCGAATCTCACCCCACCATCGCCAACACGCTGCTGCGGCTCGGCCAGGCGACCTACGGCGCCGGAGACCGCGAAGCCGGCATCGCCCTCATGCGCGAATCGCTCGCGATACACGAGCAAACCAGCGGCCGCGACCACCCCAGCACCACCCGCTCGCTCTCCAACCTCGCCCGCACACTCTTTTCCGACGGCCAGACCGCCGAGGGCGACGCGCTACTGGCCGATTCAATCGAGCGCTGGCGAAGCTACTACGGCGCGGAAACGAGCAACGTCGCGAACGGCCTCTTGCAGCTTTCCCGCTATCGCCTTCGCGCCGGCGACGCGGCGGGCGCGGAGCCCGTCGCTCGCCAAAGCCTCGCGCTCTTCCGCGCCACCGACGGGCCCCACCATCAATCGACGCTGCAATCGCAAGTCGAGCTGGCCGACGCGCTCGTCGCGCTCCAACGCTTCGACGAAGCCGAATCTCTCCTGCGAGCCGCATTCGACGCAGCCCGCGAAACCGGACTCTCACCGCTCGAGCAACGCCGCTCCGTGCGCAGCCTCATCAACCTCTGCAAGCGGCGCGGCCGACAAGACGCCGACCCGCTCTGGAAAGACTGCGAAGCCGACTGGCGCGCGATAGACGCGACGCTGCGCGAGCGGGAATCAGCGACGGGCCAAGAGCCTTAGATTGGTGTGCGCCCGAAATCCACCCGCGCTACGTGACGTTCGTGTGACATCCGAAGATTGATGAAGAGGATTACCGCCCCCCCGACGTTGCCGCAGCGCCCCGCTACTGCACAGGTGGGAAAATCATGGTCTTCTTGACCCCAAGCGACTCGTTGGTCCAATACACCTCAAACGCAAGGTCAAAGTTCTCCAACGCCGCCTTGAGTTGCCCGAACGCGTCCCACATCGCCTCCGGCGGTCTGTTCAAAAGGACAACAACCAACGCAACGCGCTCACAGCGGCGCCCGCCCCATTCGCGCCGAAACTGCCCATCGACAAAGTACTGAATGTATGAATTGATCTTCGCAAGCAGACACTCCAGATGATCATCTGTATTGTCCCACGTCAAATGATCCGAGACAACAAGCTCACAGCTGTCCTCGGCCCAGGCGACAAAATCCACCTTGTCGATATCGAGCACGCTCATGTGTTTTCTCAGTACCCGACGGCCCGCTGCATCTCCTGCTAACTAACAACTGTCTCGTCGGCGAACCGTGCGCCACATCGATTACGCTTTCGCGCGCCGCGCGAACCGCACGATTCCCACCAAGGTTCGCCACGGCCGACGGTCACGCTGTCCGCGCGCCTCACGCCCGACTCAGCGGCGCCTCACGCAGCCACGGCATGCTCGCAAAATAGATATCCCCGATCGCCGGCAGATCGTGAATCAGCATCGCCAGCCGCTCCAGCCCCAGCCCCCACGCCAACACGCGATCCTGAATGCCCAACGGCCGCGTCACCTCCGGCCGAAAAATGCCCGAGCCGCCCATCTCCACGAACTCGCCGCGCCGCTCCAGATACGCGAACACCTCCGCGCTCGGCTCCGTATA
>JALHOX010000139.1:2729-4854 GCA_022842805.1 Phycisphaerae bacterium
CCGTATACGGGAAAAAGCTCGGCGAAAACTGAACCTTCGGGAATCCCATCTTCTGATAGAACGCCGCCAGCGTGCCCTTCAACATCGCCAGGCTCGCCTTCGGATCGACGATGATCCCGTCCACCTGGTGAAAAATCGGCAGATGCTTGAAGTCCACCGTCTCGCGCCGAAAGACCGGGCCGATCACGAAATACTTGCCCGGCTTCCCCGCCGCATGCTTCGACAGCGCGCGGATCGTCGCCGCGGTCGTGTGCGTGCGCAACACCGGCTTATGAGCCAGCTCGCGGTTCCAGCGATATTGCCAGCCGCTCGAACCCGTGTCGCCGCCCGTCTCGTGCGTCGCCTTGATCCGCTCGACCAGCGCATCATCCGGCAAATTGCAGCGATCCGGCTGCGAAACGTAAAACGTGTCCTGCATATCGCGCGCGGGGTGATCCTGCGGCTGATAGAGCGCATCAAAATCCCAAAAGCCGCTCTCGACCCACGGGCTCACAATCTCCGTGAAGCCCATCTCCAGAAACACGCGGCGAACGCGATCGAGCGTGCGCTGAAACGGATGCTCCTTGCCCGGATAGAGCCGCTTGGCCGCCAGGCTCACGTCATAGCTCGCAAAGTCCGCCCCGCGCCACGAGCCGTCCTGAATCATTTCCGGCGTCAGCTGCGTCACGCGCCGCCGCGTCTTCACGCCGCCCGAGATCGCCTTTCGCCCGGCATCCGTGATTTTCAGTTGCCGCCGCGTGCGCGTCTTCTGAATCAAAAAGCCCTTGCGCTTGCCCAGCAGCCCCACCGCCGCCGCCACATCGACTCCCGCCGCTGCCAGCTCCTCAGCCGTCGCCGTCTTCTCCGCGCCATCGCCCACCGCGACCGTGCTGTCGGCCTCGCCGGCAAGGAATGCGATCAATTTCTCATCGGGCTGCTCATTCAAAAACTCCGGCCCCGCCCCCGCCGGCGAGAGCACCAGCCGATCGCCCTCCTTCTTCGCCCAGCCACGCTGTTGAATCCAGCGCAGCGCCTGCCCCACGCTACCCGCGTCGAGCTTCGGAGCCGTGTCCAGCTTCGCGACAGACGGCGCATGCTGCGGAATCTCGGTGATCACGCAGCTCCCGCCCAGATGCCGCAAAATGCTCACAATCACCCGCTCGGGCAGCGGCTGATCGCGATACGCCGCCGCGTCGGGCCCCAGCCGAAACTCGTCAAAGCTCGTCTCGGCGACGGTCACCAGCCCCGCCTGCTCCAGCATCGTGGCGGCGGCGGCGGTCTGCGACTGATCAGCCCGCGAAGTCGCGAGATACTCGTTCAAATCAAGCGCCCCCGCATTCGCGACGGCGGCGAGCAGATCGGCTTGTTGCTGCGGCAATTCCATGGCAGACGGTCCTTGGCGATCGGGTTCAACTCCGGAAAGTAACATAGGGTAGCACCGGCGTCCCGCCGGTTCGAACCCACTGGCGCATCGGAACCCCCGATAAGCGCGCCGTAGCGGCCGGCGGCTCGCCGGCCGACGAGTTGAGATTACGCAAGACGCCGCGTTCGACTTCGGCCCGCGATCACGCTCCGCCATCCCCGCCGCGCTAGTAATCGCACATCGTCCCGCACTCCGGACACTGTCCGCTGGCATTGCCCCGCAAGCTATACCCGCAACTGCGGCAGACTCCCGCCCGCCGCGCGGCGGCCTCTTGATCACCCGCGAAGCCCTGAATCACAGCGACCACGATCAGCGCGACGATAACCGCGGGAACAGTGCTCAGCAGCAGAAAAATGCCGAAGAACTCGAACCAGATCCGAACGTCCATCCACGAACTGAAAACACTCCGATAGCGCGAAAAGGCGTGACCGACCGTCGCCATAGGAATGGCGCCGAAAAGCGACACAATCGCGAACGCGATCCAGAATGCGCGCCTGAACAGGCTGGGTCGCATCGAGCTCCCCTCAACAGATTCCATCCAACCAACCGGCCGTGAATCACGAACAAACCTCGACGCCATCCGAACGCAACGGGCCGCGCCCTCACGGACCGATGAGCGCGGAATTGCCGCGTTTCGGCGTTGAAAACGTGACGGTCTACTCACCCGGCTTTCCGGGCGTATCTCCCGGCTCGGGAATAGTCGACGTTGCCGCCGTTGACGAT
>JALHOX010000139.1:4864-10266 GCA_022842805.1 Phycisphaerae bacterium
GGCTCGATCTCCCGAGACAGGTCTTTGACAACAGCAGGCACCGCGCCAGACTGCGTATTCGCGGGCTCGTCGATAAACACGATCACCTCGGGCACTTCACCTTCCAGACTGGCGACCTGCTGTACGATCTCTTGCTTCGAGCGCTTGATCACTTGAGTGGTCAAGGTATGACCCTCTCTCTTCGATCTTAACCGCCCGGCGGAGGGCGAAAACGCCCGCGAACGTCGGCGAACGGCGAACACGGTCGAGCGAACGTGCTGTGTGCTCGTCCGCTTAACTACCACTTCATGTAGGATCACGGCGGTCTGTGTCGCAAAGGGGCATCGTGGGCCTAATTGAACACCCGCCATTTCAACTGCCGCTCTCACTCATCGAGTTCGAGCGCGCCCTGCGCACTGGGCACGGACGGGCGCTTATGCACCTGCGGCAGTTCGGCGGCGAAGAGCTGCTCGGTGCCCTGCTGCACGCTAGCGTGAACAGCGTCGTTTACGACGCGCAGATCGAGGCCGATCGGGCGCCGTGGCTTTGTGAACTGATGGACGCCGCAGAGTTTGCAGAGCCCATCCTCGAGTATCTGATCGCGAACGCCAGTCCGCACGCAGGCGAACGCGGATCATGGTCCCTTGACCAACGCCTCAAGATTCTGGGCCGATATGCGCGTCGCGGACACGACGCTGCTCGCGAAGCCGTGTTCCGGTCGTTCGCGGGCGATCGTTCGTTTGACTCACCCGCCGCACATGTGATCGTCGAACTCGAAGGTTGGGATGGGCTGATCCGCGTCGCGCGCGAGTACGGCTCGCGAATGCGCACGTCCACCCACGCCGCGGGCAGCGCCGACGTGTTCCATTGCCAGACATACGCGGACCGCCGAGGAGGAGCTTGGGCCGACGCCTTGCGACGCCTCGAAGCGGCAGGCGCGGCCGATCCGAACATCGCCGCATATGTCGCGGCGGCGCGCGCGGAGCTTGAGCCTTCAGCCGACAAGCGGGCTCTTGGTCCGCGCACGATCGACATGACAATCGACGAAGTTCGCCGGCGATCGAACCAGGCCAGCGGATACGTTGGCGGGTTGCGCGGCTGGGGGATGCACGCCGCTGAAAAAGACGTGACGACTGTGGCCGAGTGGCTGGCGCAGGAGTGGTTCCCGCCTCGGCTCGAGCGATTGCTCAGCGTCTTTCTCGGGCGGTCATGGCCGCCGGCGTTGCCGCGATTTTTGGAACTAACGCGACATTCGAACCCGCGGATTCGCGAGTGCGCATGGGGCGCGATGGCTCACGTCACCCACCCGGACGCGCGGAGCGCTGCGATCACCGCGTTGCGGCAATTCGCCGACGCCGAGACGGATCGGTCGAACGACGCAACCGGTTCGTCGCCGTCGGGCCCGGCACTGTTCGACCCATCCGTCCTCCTCGTATTCTCGTCCAATCATGAACCAGGCGACGGCGAGCTGATCGCCGCCGCGATCGCGCGCGCCCTGAATCGCGACCTTGCTTCCGCGGCGCATCGAGATGCGTACCTCTATCCAATGTCGCGGGCGATCGCGAAGAATCCCCACGCTGACTTACTCGAATGTGCGCTTCTGGTGTACGATTACATACCCTGCTCTTGCTGTCGTGAACGCGTAATCGAGGCGATGGCGCCGATTGTGCGATTGCCCGAGTGGGTCACAGAAGAAATCGCATTCGACTGCGTACCCGAGACGCGCTCAATCGCGCCGCAGATAACGAAGTAGCGCACGAAGCGCCTTTCGTGGCGCTCAATCCACAGCCGCCAGCGCTCGTCCGCCCTAAACTCTATTTCGTATGGCAATCACCGGCTTCATCCTCTTTGCCCTCGGCGCATACATCACCGTCGTCAATATCTACTTGACCTTCCTGCATTACCCACTCCACCGCGCCCGCGGCGGAACACGCGAGAACTTCGTGTTCGTCTCCGTCGTCCCCATCTTCGGTTCGCTCTTCCTCTGGATCAGCATCCCCCTGCTGACCTCCATGACGCTCAAGTGGTGTGCCGGCGTGTTGTCCGTCCTTGATGCCGGCGGACTTCATTGGTTCATATTCATGCTGTGGTGGACGGGACAACTCGGGATGCTCTCTCGCGGCAGAATCGATCAAAAGTGATCCGCCCGAGGTGAAACGCGAGCGCAACGCGCCGCCGCAATCCGCCCGCGGCCCATCGATTTCCGCGCGGCGACGTTATCTTTTCGCCATGAACTCGCTGCTTTTGCCCGCCTGGTCCTCGCTCCGCTGCCCCGTCATCGGCATGCTGCATGCGCCGCCCCTGCCCGGCTCCCCACGCTTCGCCGGAGATATGCAGAAAATCCGCGACCATGTGCGCCGCGATGTCGACGCACTCGTCGCCGGCGGCGTTCACGGCCTGATGCTCGAAAACTTCGGCGACGCCCCCTTCTTCCCCGCCCGCGTGCCGGCGATCACCGTCGCCGCGCTCACCGCTGTGGCCGAACTCGTGCTTCAACATGCGAGTTTGCCACTCGGCATCAACGTCCTCCGCAACGACGGCCTGAGCGCAATCGCCATCGCACGCACGGTCGGCGCGAGCTTCGTCCGCGTCAACGTTTTCACCGGCGCGCGCGTCACCGATCAGGGCGTGATCCAGGGCATCGCCCACGACCTGCTGCGCGAGCGAGCCGCGCTCGGCGCCGCCGACCTCCGCATCCTCGCCGACGCCAGCGTCAAGCACTCCGCCCCGCTCGGCGTCGAGCGTCCGCTCCGCGACGAAATCGCCGACATGACCTCCCGCGGCGGGGCCGACGCCGTGGTCATCTCCGGCAGCGCCACGGGCAAGGAAACCGCGCCCGAAGATGTGGCGCTCGCCAAGGCCGCCGCCAATGGCCGCCCCGTCCTGGTCGGCAGCGGCGTGAAAGCGTCGAACGTCGGATCACTGCTCGGCATCGCCGACGCGCTCATCGTGGGCACATCGTTCAAGCGCGATGGCCGCCCCGAAAATCCAATCGAACCGGATCGCGTCCGCGAGCTGATCCGCGCCATCGGTTGACCCGCGGCTCTGAAAGATCGCGAGCCTCGAGCGGCATGGCGCCGATCGAGGCTCGCGAGCAAACTCCAGCCGTCGCAGCCCTCTCAGGCCGCAACCAACTGTTCGCTTACAGCTTTTCAAACTGCAGCATGATCGCCGCGTTGTTCCCGTTCGACTGCGACGCGATGTCGATCTTGTAGCTCGCGACGTTCACGACGTTGCCGCCGTTCTGCGTCACCTGGTCGGCGAAGATCTCCGCCGGCAGGACGATGGTGTAGGTGTCGTCGACCGACAGCACCAGATCATCCTTCGACACGTCGAACGAGCGCACGTCGCTGCGCCAGCCGGTGATCGGGCCCGGCCACGTCGCGTTGCCGTCGATGTTCTGAATCTGCTGGCCGTTGCCGTCGTAGAAGAACACTTCGAAGCGATAGTCGAGGCCCGTCAGCTTGTTGTTCAGCTCGTCGATCGGCGGCGCGAACTCCATCGCGAGATCCGTCGTGCCGTCGAACTGGATCGGCTGAGCGCCGCTGAAGGCGTTCATGCTGACCGGCGTGCCGACGTTGACCAGTTCCGGAATGTTCTTGAAGACGAAGTTGATCATGCGGCTGAAGAGCTGGGTCGTGCCGTCGTCGAAGAAGACTTCGACGGTGAAGGTGTCGCCGGCCTCGATCAGCCCTTTGGGAGTCACGAAGGCTTCCCAGTTGGTCGGGCCGGCCTGCTCAAAGACATAGCCGACCGACGACCACTGCGCCTGCGTCACGCCGCCGCCGCTGCTCTTGGCGATCGTGGCGTCGGCGATGTAGCTAGGGGCGGTTTTCGGATAGAGCGCCACGGCGAGCACATTGCGACCCGCGCCCGGCAACTGATCGACCTCGAAGGTGATCACCGTGTCATCCGGCAGCGCCGCGTCGATATCGGCCTGCGTGCCGTTGTAATAGGTGTTCGCGTCCTGCTCGCCGATCTTCAGGTTCATGAAGAAGTTGGCGCGGATGTCGCCCTGCGTCGGCAGGCCGCCGGCGTCGCCGCCCGCTTCAAACTCGTCGACCACGCCGTCGCCGTCGTTGTCGGCGTCGAAGGCGTCGATCAGGCCGTCTTCGTCGCGGTCAAAGGCGTGCGCGTCGTTGCTGCCGGTGTTCTGGGCGTCATCGCCCTTGCCGAGACCGGGCACGCCGACCGGCACGCCGTTGATGTCGAGGCGCGTCACGATGCCGGAGACGATCGACGACGTTTCGAAGTCGCCGTCGTCGCCGATGTTGATGCCGGCCTGCGTCGGGTCGTCGGGCACTTCGATGGTGCCGAGGTCGACGCTCTTTTCGAGTTCGAACACGGTGTTGCCCTGGCCGCCTTCGGTGGTGCTGAAGAGCACCGGGCCGGCGGGCTGGGCGTTGCCGTCGAGAATCGTGACGCTGAATCCGCCCTGGTACTCGTCGCGCGGCACTTCGATCAGCCACTCGCCGTTGACGTCGACTTCGCCGTAGTAGAGCTCGCCGGTGGTCGCATTTTGGGCGACGACGAGGAAGTCTTCGCTGGGGACCAGCTGGGCGCTTTGCAGAGCGGAGCTGCGGATCAGTGCGCCGGAGAGATTGAAGGAGTCGTCGTCGGGCACCGGCGGGCCGACGTTGTCATCGTCGTCGCCGACGCCGTCGTCGTCGGTATTGTCGGTGTCATCGCCATTGTGGATGTCGCCGTTGTCGCCGCCGAAGTTGCCGAAGAGGTCGGAAAGATCGGGGAGCGGGCCGCAGCCGGCGGCGATGAAGCTGGCGCACAATGTGCCGATCAGGAAGCGCTTGAAGACCATGAAATCTCCTGGGAGTCGGATCGAAGGAATCGGCAGGTCATCCCGTGATGCGCAACGCCGAACGGCGACGCGGCGCGCCTGCTGTGAGCGAGTATCGGGATTCGGGGGGGCGGACTTTCGGAGCTAGGGGCGGGGCGGGCGGGGATGGCGCGAGTCGCGCAAGAATGGCCGCTGCCGAGGGGGGAGGGGGAGTTGCGAGTTTCGAGTGCAGAGTGTCGAGTGGAGGAGGGGAGCGGGGGAATAGCGAATGGCGAATAGCGAATTGAAGAGGCGCGCGCGGGGGCGGGCGGCGGGGGAGTTTCGAGTTGCGAGTGCAGAGTGTCGAGTGGAAGAGGGGAGCGGGCGAGTTGCGAGTTTCGAGTGCAGAGTGTCGAGTGGAAGAGGGGCGCGCGGGGGCGGGCGGCGCGCGGGGTGCGCGTCGATTGATGGGGGTTTCGAATGGAGGTGGCGGGGGTTGAACCCGCCGCTTGCTTCGTCGTTACGGACGAAGGTTGCGTCGATCTTTGGAGCACTTTCGTGCTCGTTGGATCACTCTGTGCGTGCCGGCCGGTTTTCTTGCAGCCGCGGGGCGGGCTGGCGCGCCGCACCGTTGCGATGTTGCCGTCGC
>JALHOX010000140.1 GCA_022842805.1 Phycisphaerae bacterium
ATTTCGGGATAGACAAGCAGTACAACCTGGTCCACGCCAGCGACGGTCCGGAGACGGCGTCGATCGAGATCGGGCTGTTCTTCAAGCCCGAAGAATTGGTCAGCTATTCGCGGGCGGGCGAGAAGTGGATTGTGAGCGCGTGAGCGCGGCGTCGGGCGCGGCGTACGACAGCGGTCGTGCGTCGCGCTCGGCGAGTTTGTTTCGGTTTTCGCGGGGTGATTCGGCGAGCTGGGGGATGACGCACAGGGTTTGGGGGATCTGCCATGGGCATCAGGCGGCTGCGCGGGCGGGCTTGGTCTGCGCGCGGTCGGACCGGAAATGGGGATGGCGGCGTCGTTGCGCAAGAGCTGCCCATGGATGAGCGGAGGTAGTCGAAGCCGTCGCGCGGGGCGGCGTCGAAGATTTTTTGTTCTTTTTGCGACCGCGATGAATTTTTGAGCTATACTATAGGTGAGCTATATATGCAGACGCCATCAAAGACGAGCGATTCGACCCGGGACTGGCTGCGAGGCAGCCTCGACTTGGCGGTGCTTTCTGCGCTCTCGAGCGGGGAGAAGTATGGGTATCAGATTTTGGCGGAGCTGCGGCGCGCGACCGACGGGCGGATCGACCTGAAGGCGGGCACGCTTTATCCGGCGTTGCACGCGCTCGAGGCGCAGGAGCTTGTCAGAAGCCGTTGGGACGACGCATCCGGGCGTGATCGCAAGTGGTACTCGCTGACGGCGGCGGGGCGGCGCCGGCTGCGCGATCGGGCGCGGGAGTGGTTGGAATTCACCGCCGCGGTGCGGCGGTTGTTGGAGAGTGCGCTAGGCGGCGGCGACGCAATGGCGACGCCTCCGGCGAAGGGCTGAGGGCAGCCGCGGCCGAAGGGGGTGCGGGCGCGCGACGACAGGAGTTGTGCGATGTCGGAGCAGGAGTTCGAGAACTATCTCGGATTGCTGGGGCGATTTCTGCGGCTCGACGCCGGGCAGCGCGAGGAGATTCGCCGCGAGCTGCGGGCGCATCTCGATGAAGCGGTAGAGGCCAATCTTGCCGCAGGGATGTCGCGCGACGAGGCGGTGCGGCAGGCATTGGACGATTTCGGCGATGCGGCGGAGCTCGCCGACCGATTCGGGAAGATCGGCAGAAACGAGAGGTGGTTCATGAAAGGTACGGCGATCGCGGCGGTGGTGGCGTGGCTGGGCTTCATGGGCACGCAGGGGCTGACGAGCAGCGAAGGCCCGCAGCAAGCGGGGAGCGCGACGGTGGCGGAGGTGCTGGCGTCGCCGCGCTCTGCGACCGCCGCGCCGGTCGACAAGTCGGCAGCGGGGAAGGCATCGGAGGGTGAGGCGGCGAACCGCGTGCCGCCGACGGACAACGCGGAGGTGGCGCGTCGGCTCTCGAAGGGGGTGCTGACCGAAGTGAACTTCAACGACTGGACGATCGAACGGGGAATCGAGTTCATCGCCAAGAGTGTGGACGTGAACTACCACTTCATGCGCGAAGAGCTCGACGCGATCGGGGCCGATCTGTCGCAATCGATCACTTGCAATCTTCGAAACGTGCAGCCCGAGGCGATGTTGAAAATCCTGATTGCGGAGTCGGGACCCGATGCCGGCGTGTCCTATCGGGTGGAGAACGGAATTCTGCTGATCGGCTCGGAGCACGGACGGCCGCGCCGACTGGAGACGCGCTGCTATGACGTCAGCGATCTGCTGGCGATGCGGGCGGCTGTGGCCGAACAGGTGCCGGGCGGCCTCGGAAGCACCGACGCCCGCGAGGAGTTCTGCCGCACGCTGCGGCGCGTGGTCGCGCCGGAGTCGTGGGTTGGCGGAACCAGCGGTGTCGAGGGCGATCTGTCGATGTTCGGTGCGACTGTGGCCGTCTATCAGACGGCGGACATTCACGTACAGGTCGAAGCGTTCTTACATGACCTGCGCAGTGTCGCCGCGAGCACGACCGCGCCGGCGTCGGCCAGCGCGGCGCGTTGATTGCGACCGTAAACACTTTCTGATTGGAGCAAGCGACGGACGGACTCACGGCCTTTGTCGCGGCGTGCGACGAAGGCGGGGGCTTTCCCGCGTTTGCCCCCCCTGCGGCTTGATTCACCCATCAGCCCGTTTGTTCGACGAACCGCGCCCCCTCCTGGCGCGTGCGATCGACCGTGAGGCGTAGCACATCGGGCCGCGAGTAGTGGCCGGCGGGGTCGAAGTTCTGGCGCTCTTCTAGCACGCGGGTGCGATCGAGCTCGGCGACGATCAGCTCCTCGCGCCCGACCACGGGCGGTATGACCCATTCGCCATCCGGCCCGGCGATGCAAGAGCCGCCGTCGTAGAGCATCTCGCCCGGTTTCAGGTTCATGCGCGATCGCTCGGGAATGGCCGGCGGCACGTCGCTCTCACGAATGAGTACGCCGGCGGAGAGCACGAACGAGCGCGATTCGCGGGCGATGAAGCGTGTGATGTCTTGCGTGAGCCGTTCGCAGCCGGGCCAGAGCGCGACGTGCAGGTCTTCGCCCTGGGCGTAGAGCGCGGCGCGGGCCAGGGGCATCCAGTTTTCCCAGCAATTCAGCGCGCCGACGGTGAATTCGCCGACGCGGTGGACCTGGAGGCCGGCACCGTCGCCCATGCCCCAGGCGAGCCGCTCTTCGTAGGTGGGCATGAGCTTGCGATGGACCGAGAGGACGCCGAAGTCGCCCGCCGGGGCGCGGCCCTGCGGGTCGAATTTCTCGCCGATGAAGACGCGTGAGGCGAAGACGGTCTGGCCGCGGGTGGCGTCGCGCTCGGCGACGCCCAGCACCACGGCGATGCGCCCTCTGCGAGCCGCGGCCACGATCGGATCGAGATGGCCTTCGGCGATGCAGACGGACTGATCGAGATAGGCGGCGTGCAGGCGCTTTTGGTCGGGCGCGTCGAAGCGGGCGCCGTCGGTGCGGCAAATCCAGAACGGATACGCCGGCACAAGCGTCTCGCCAAAGCAGACGAGCCGCGCACCGGCGGCGGCGGCGTCGTCGATGGCGCGAGCGACTTTGGTGAGGGTGCGGGAGCGGTCGAGGAATACGGGGGCGATTTGGCAGATCGCGACACGCATGAGAATTCCCTCGCGATGGGCGGCGGCGCGCCGAACGAGTTTCGAGTTTCGAGTGCAGAGTGTCGAGTTACAAATTCGCAGGATCGCGCCGTGACGCGCGATTCCGAGTCTTCCACTCGAAACCCTGCACTCGCACCTCGCAACAGCGTTCTTAGTGCTTCTTGATTCTGTGCACCGCCGTCTGCGCCGCGGTTTCGATGCCGTGCAGGGCGGCCTCCAGTTGCTCGCGGTTGGGAGCATACTCCATGGCGGTGTCGGTGTAGATCATGCCGCTCATGACGAGGTTTCGCAGGGCCTGGTTGAAGGTTTGCATGCCCTGGCCGGTGTTGGACGCGATCAGGGCGGGGATGACTTCGTCTTCGCCGTTACGAATTTTTTCGCGCACGGCGGCCTCGACGATGAGCACTTCGCAGGCGGGCACGCGGCTGACTTCGGGGTCGGTGGCGGGCAGAAGTTTTTGGGCGAGGATGGCCTTGAGCACGTTCGCGAGCGAGCGGCGGATGAAATCCTGATCTTCCTTGGGGAAGAACTCGAGCATGCGCTGCACGGCCTGCATCGTGTCGGCGGTGTGCAGCGTGCCGAAGACCAGGTGGCCCGTCTCGGCGGCCTGCACGCCGGCGAGGACCGTTTCTTTATCGCGCATCTCGCCGACGAAGATCACATCGGGGTCCTGGCGAACGGCGGAGCGCAGGCCGTCGGCGAAGCTGTCGAGGTCGATGCCGATCTCGCGCTGGCTGACGATCGATTTCTTCGGAGTGAAGGCGTATTCGACCGGGTCTTCGATGCTGATGATGTGCTCGGAGCGCGTGGCGTTGATGTGATCGATCATCGAGGCCATGGTCGAGCTTTTGCCGGAGCCGGTGACGCCGACCACGAGGATCATGCCCTCGGGCGTTTCGTTCGAGAGTTTTTCGTAGATGGGGGGCAGATGGAGCTCTTCGAAGCTGGGGATCTCGCCCTTCACACGGCGGATGGCCGCGTGCATGTGGTCGTGCGACTTCATGAGGTTGATGCGGAAACGGTCGCCATCGGGCAGGTGAAACGAGAAATCGACCGCGCCGCGCTTCTCGAAGATCTGCCACTTCAACTCGGGCACGATCGGCTTCATCAGCCCTTCGATCTGACGCTTGTCGGGGTCGAAGGGCACGGTGTCGGCGCGGCGTAGGCCGCCGGCCACGCGATAGACGGGCGGGACGCTGGTCTTGAGGTGGAGGTCGCTGGCGTTGAGGCGCTTCATGGCTTCGAGCAGGGGAATGATGTTGTCGGGCAGTGGTTGCATGGTTGGCTCGCGCGGGGGTCGATGGACGCTCGATCGAACGTGAGTCTGCTCGCGAAGCGTATTGCTCCGGGCGGATGGCAAGCAAGCGCGACTCGGGCTTGGGCCGGAGAGATGAACCGCACCAAAAACCTATGAATGGAGGCGGTGTGGGCCCGTGAATCGGAGTGCGTTTCGCGGGGTGGATTGTGGTGTGTGGATCGAGCGCCCCCCTCGTGCGGCAGTCGGCTAGTGGGCCTCGCGGGCGAGGTTGCGGTTCCATTTGGGCACGACGATCTGCACGTTTTGTGAGCCGTTGGGCACGCATTGGCACGCCAGCCGCGATTGTGCGGTGAGGCCGTAGGCTTCGTCGAGCTGATCTTCCTCGTCGTCGCTGGCTTTGTTGCAGCTTGCCAGGCCCTCTTTCACGACGACGTGGCAGGTGCTGCACGCGCAGACGCCGCCGCAGGCGTGCTCGATCTCGATGCCGTGTGCCATGGCGATGTCGAGGATGCTGCCGGGCAGGCCGTGGTCTTCGTAGGGGACTTTGGCGGGATCGACCTCGATGGCGTGTTCCTTGCCGGCTTCGTCGGTGATGCGCAGGGTGTATTTGCGCGTTGGCTTGGCGATGTCGGATGCGATGTATGGATTCTGACCGCCCATGCGATACTCCTTTGTCTCAGCATGATAGTCGCGGTGGGTGGGGCGAGTGCGTGCTCTGGCGGCGGGGATGGGAAAGTTGCGGGCGGCGGCTGGCGAGCGCGTGGGCATCGTGTGGCCCGCGGCCCGGCGGGCGCCGGAGTGGACCGGGGTGGACGGGACGGGAGTGGATGGGAATCGAACCCACCAGCGCGCGCAGAGCGTGCGCTCAACGGCTTTGAAGGCCGCGGGGGCCACCAGGCGCCCGGACACTCCCGATGAAAGCGGTTGCAAGGGGGCGATCGTCGGTTGCGTCACGATAACACGGGCGGGCGACGAGGGTTAGGGGTGGCGATGGGGGAGGAAATTCGGAAGTTGGTACGGAATAGGGGCGAAGGCGAGGTGGTTAGAAGACGTTGGCACAGTTCCCGTTCGCGTGGGACTTATGAGACTCACAGCTCTAAAGCCCGCGGAAGGACCGAGAACCAATCATGGTCGCAGGCGCTCCGCCAGTTTTGATCGTTAATTTCTTGACAATGCCGGTCCCGGCGTGATATTGAAGTGATATCGAAAAGTGCTTAGGGAAAGAGCGCTGCAAGGCAATGTGTCGGACGATTCACGCGGCGAGCCTGGGTCTGACGTACGCATTTCCGAGCGATCCATGACGGTTGAGCCGGTCCAGTCGCGTTAGGCCGCCATTCGGTGCGGCTTCGACTCAGCGAGATAATGCCCTTTGGGCACGTGCCCGAGGGATGCGCCTTTTATCGCTTGAGGGTGAAGGAGGCCAAGACAAAGCTCAGGTCCATTTCACGCGAGCTGTGGGCTGCTCGTGTATCGCTACTTGAAATCGGTTTTCGAGTCGTTTTCCTGTCGTTTTACTGTGGAGAGGAATCCTGTATGAAGAAGTTTGTCGTTGGGATTGCGAGCCTCGGGCTGTGTAGCAGCGTATTTGCTGCTGCGCCCTACATGACACTGCGCGGTGTCGTCGCCGACGCGCAGGTCGAGGCCGTTCAGGGCACATTTGGTGCCGCTTATGATGCTTCGGCGAATAAGGTTGAGCGTCCGCGTACGAACGTCGAACTCGGCGCCCCGCCGGCGAACGACGAGTGCAACCTGGCCACCAACCCGCTGCTGCCTTGCAACGGGTTCGTCGCGGTCGATAACACGAACGCGACCGACAACGTGACCGACCCGGTCTTCACCTGCCGCAACGTCGCGCAGACCGCCGGTAACGGCACGATGTGGTATCGCCTGCAGCCGACCGCCGTCGAAGTCACCCTTCAGACGTGCAACTCGGCGACCGGCCCGCAGGACTCGCTCCTGCAGGCGTTCAGCGGCACGTGCGCCGCGCTCGGTACCGCCATCGGTTGCGATGACGACAGCTGCGGCACCGCCACTGACACCGACTTCCTGGCGACCTTCAGCGTCTTCGGCCTGACCATCGGCCAGACGTACATCGTCGAATTCGCGGGTTGGGACGCTGCTTCGCAGGGCGTTTACCAGCTCGATGTGACCTGCGCGGCGCGCATCGGCGCTTGCTGCGTGGGCGCGGCGTGCGTCGCCGACCGTTCGCCGGAGCAGTGCTTCGATGCGGGCGGCGTGTGGCAGGGCGAAGGTATCGCCTGCGCGAACGCGATCTGCTTCGCCGCCCCGGCTTGCCCGGGTGGTGGCACAAACGAGAACGAAGGCGATTGCGGCCAGCCGTCGCCGGACAACTACAACGCCGGCCCGAACTCGGCCAGCTGCATCTTCTTCCCGGATCTCCCGGGCGATGCCACGGGTCTGATCGTTTGCGGCACCACGTCGGCCGATCGTCGTAACGGCAGCAACCGCGACACCGACTGGATTCGCTTCGTCCCGGCCGAGAGCACGCAGTACACCGCTTGCGTGACCGGTCAGTCGGGCCTGCAGGTTCAGTTCTGGCAGCTCGGTTCGCCGTTCGATCCGTGCGGCTCGACGAGCCCGCAGAACGCGACCGCTGGCAACGCCGGCACGAACATCTGCGCGACGCAGTGCCTGCGTGGCGACCTGAGCCAGCAGTACGCGATCCGCGTTGCGCCGGTCTTCAACGCCATCGGCGCTCAGCTGAACGACCCGCAGCGTCTGGGTATCGGTTGCGTTCGCTGGAACCTGACCGTGACCGCGGCGGCGTGCCTGACGGGCGCTTGCTGCAATCCGGACCTGAGCTGCACCAACGGCGTCATCGGCGTGGATTGCCTCTTCGCCGGCGGCGAGTACAACGGCGACGGCTCGACCTGTGCTCCGGGCATCTGCGGCGGCGCTTGCTGCCTGCCGAACGGCACTTGCAACTTCCAGTCGCAGGCGACTTGCGTCGCGGCCGGTGGTAGCTACAACGCCGGCATTCCTTGTGCCGAAGTTGAGCCGTGCCCGATCTGCCAGCCGGAAGACCCGAACAACCTCGACGGCCTGGCCGGCACGCAGGAAGACTGCACCGTCCTGGGCACCGACGTTGTCAACAGCGGTTGCACGGGCGGCGCTCCGGGCACCCTGTTCAGCCCGGCCGAGTGCAACGAGACGGTTTGCGGCGTTGCTGCCTTTGACGGCGGCTTCCGCGATCTCGACTGGTACCAGGTTTCGGTCGCGACCGAGACTGAGTTCCTGATCACGGTCGAAAACGGCCTGGTCGGCGGCGGTCGTCTGCTCTTCCGCTTCCGCTTCTACCCGAACCAGCAGACGCCTCCGGCGGGCTCGGGCGACGGTACGCCTTGCAACACTGCTGGCGCCTTCGAAGTGGTTCCGGCCGCCCGCGGCAACCTGCTGCCGGCTGGTATCACCGTGATTCCGATCGTCGTTCCGGCCGGTCGTTACACGATGCTGGTCGCGTATGACTTCGCCAGCCCGGGTGCGCCGATCGCGGCCTGCCCGAGCAACTACCGCGTGACCTTCGACTGCGCTGCCCCGGCTTGCGCCTTCGCTTGCGAAGGTTCGGCCGCCAACGTTGAGAACGAGGCCAGCTGCGGTAACCCGACGCAGACCAACAACGGTTGCGGCGGCACTGCCCCGAACCAGCCGTTCACGGCCCTGAACCTGAACCAGAAGGCGTGCGGCAACGTTCGCCTGGTCCAGACCACGACGCCGAGCGGCGTCAGCGCGACGCGCGACCTTGACTGGTACGCGATCACCCTGGCCGCTGGTGACTACGAGGTTGACTTCCAGGCCGAGTTCCACAGCGTGTTCATCATGACGAACATCGGTACTGTGGCCGCTCCGGTTTGCAACAACCCGACGGTTCTGAACTTCATCGTCTTCCAGTGCGGTGATGTGACCTTCCAGCTCGACAGCCTGGCCGCCGGCACGTACGGCATCCTGGTTGCTCCGGACTTCAGCTCCTACGCGTGGTTCGTCGGCCCGGCCGCGACCGCCGCTCAGGAATTGTGCCCGGCTCCGTACCAACTGGAAGTTCGTTCGGCGATCACCTGCGGTCCGTGCGGCGATTCGAACTGCGACGGCTTCGTCACGGTCGGCGACATCGGCTTCTTCGTCGATGCCATCGTCGGTGGCTCGACCGCGTGGGCGAACCGCTTCCTGCCGGGTACGCCGGCCTGCGACTTCGTCTGTGCCAACGACACGAACAACGACGGCTTTGTCACGGTCGGTGACATCAGCTCGTTCGTGACCGCCGTGTCGACCGGCACGCCGTGCCCGTAAGGAATCGGCGATCGCGGTAGGTCTGAACCCGAATGAGGGCCGTCGCGGCGAAAGCCGCGGCGGCGACAATCGGACGAATCGACCGCGAAACCTAGTCTGATCAAAGTCCCGCCAGGTCGCCTAACGGCCTGGCGGGATTCTTGTTTTCCGGGGATTGGTCGTGACATTTGCTCCGGCTCGCGGGCCGGCGCGCGGAATCTGCGACCATTCGGGGACGCCGCACGCGGGGCGCAGCGATACGATCCGCGTATCCATGAGGGAGTCGCCGCACAACACCGCCTGGTCCGACGCCGTGCTATCGCATCTCGCGAATCACGCCGACCATCCGCTCAAGCTTCGACCGCTGGCGAAGGCGCTCGGGGTGTCGGCGGACGATTACGCGGGATTTCGCGATGTCGTCCGCAAGCTCGTTGACGAGGGGCGCGTGGTGGTCGCCGCGGGGCGGACGCTCCGGCTGCCGGCGGTGCCGTCGTCGGCGGAGCGGACCGGCACGATGCGCTTGAACCGGCGCGGGTTCGGATTTGTTGAGATATTGGATCAGGAAGACGTCTTTGTTCCGCGGCACGAAATCAACGGGGCGATGGACGGCGATCGGGTCGTCATCGAGCTGATCCAGCGACGAGCGCCGCGGCGCGACGAGCCGCCGCGGCGTTTCATGGCGGGGAAGCGTCGGCGGATCGTGGAGGATGAGCCGTCGGGGGTCGGCGGCGGCGAAGCGGCCGCGGGCGAGGACGAGGAGCGCGGCGCGGTGCGCGGGCGCGTCCTGCGGGTGTTGCATCGAGCGGCGTACAACTGGGTCGGCGTGGTGATGCAGCGTGGGCGGCGCTGGTTTCTGCAACCCTCGGGCAAATCGAGCAGCAGCGAACCGATCGAGCTGGACGACCCGACGGCCAAGAGTGTGCGAGACGGCGATCTGGTGGTGGTCGAGCCGCTGCCGGCGCCGCGCGGTCTGCCGCCCGGTCGGGCCGTGGTCATTGAGCGACTCGGTAGCCCCTCGGAAACGCAAAACATCATTACGTCGGTCATTCGCCGCTATGAGCTGCCGGAAGCCTTTACGACCGAGGTGCGCGATGCGGCCCGGGCGGCGGCGGAGGCCTTTGACGCAGATGGCGCAACGGGCGCCGGCGTTGATGGCGACGGGGCGGCCGGGGAAGAGCGCGAAGACCTGCGAGCGCTGACGACGATCACCATCGACCCGCCCGACGCGCGCGACTTTGACGATGCGATTTCGATCGAGCAGCTCGATGGCGGTCGCACGCGGCTGGGCGTTCACATCGCCGATGTTTCGTGGTTTGTGCGCTCGGGATCGGCGGTCGATCGCGAGGCCTATCTGCGCGGCAACAGCGTCTACTTTCCCAATCGCGTGATTCCGATGCTGCCCGAGGTGCTGTCGAACGGCGTTTGCAGCCTGCAGCCCGAGCAGCCGCGCTTCGCGATCAGCGCCTTTCTGACGTATGACGCCTCGGCGCGCGTGATCGACGAGCGCATCTGCGCCAGCGTCATTCGCTCGTCGCGACGATTTACCTATGACGAAGTGTCGGACTATCTCGAAGGCAAAAAGCTGGACGCGCC
>JALHOX010000141.1 GCA_022842805.1 Phycisphaerae bacterium
GAACGGGTGCCGCCAGGGTTTCTTGACTTCGTGAACCTCGGCGATGATGCGTTCGACGGGCTTCACCTTGTACGCGCGCGTCAGCAGGATCGAGCCGGCGCAGAATTCGCACTTGTGCGGGCAGCCGCGGCTGGTCTGCACGGGGATGCGGTTGTATTTCTCGACATCGAGCAGGTCGAACCGCGGCATGGGCGAATCCGCGAAATCGAACTCGGGCGCGGCGTCCGCGCGCTCGTAGAGGGGGCGCAGTTGCCCCGCGCGCCAGTCCGCAAGGAGGCGCGGCCAGTGCGGCTCCGCCTCGCCGATCACGATCGCGTCCGCGTGCGCGGCGGCTTCGTCCGGGAGCGCGGTGACGTGCAGCCCGCCGAGGACGACGGGCACGCCCAGCGATCGGTAGTGATCCGCGACGGAGTAGGCATCGAACACCTGCGCGGAGAATGACGAGATCGCGACCAAGTCGAAGCCGCCGGGCAGGTCGGGCTGCTTGCGCAGATCGGCGATCTCGTGATACTCGACCTCGCAATCGGGCGGCGTCAGCCCCGCCAGCGTCAGCAGCCCAAGGCTCGGCATCGAGGCGATCACCTTGCTCCGCTCGACGACGCCGGGCATCGTCAGCCCGGCGGCGTTCAGCTCCTCGCTGAAGGCGCGAATCCCACTCATCGCGATCAACAAAATCCGCATCGCTGCCTCACTCTATGCGGCCGAATCGAGGGAGCACGGCCGCCAAAGATAGCTTACGCAGGAGGGCCAGCGGGGCGGCAGGAATTGATGGAAAACGACGGGAAAATGGGGGTGAGTGAATGAAAGTGATTTATGGAATCGGGAGCTAAGCGGGGCCGTCCGGTGATTCACCCGTTTGCGGCCCTTCGGCACGGGCGCGAAGCTCAGCGGCAGGCCTGATCGAGCGAATCGAAGAATCGTTGATCAGCGGACGCCATTCATCCGCAGATCAACCAACAGTTCGGAGAGCGCGTGCCGCGCGTTGGGATTGTCGGGCAATGAGCTGCGATCCCGGGCCAGCTCCAGTTCCCGCGTTAGCCGCTCAAACTCGTTTCGGTGAAACTCGAATTCCTTGATATCTGACGATTGCAGGGCGGCGTGCTCCTCGCCGCGCAGTTTGAGCGCCAGCAGTTTGTCGACGTGCGGCAGGTCGAAGTGATCATTCAGCCGCATCAAATTGGCCTCGATCTCGCCACTGCGCATCAGGTGGATTCCCGTGAGCAATACGCGATAGGTGTAGAGCAGCGTCTTTACGCGCGGCCGATGGCGAAAGAGGGCCCACTGCTTGCGCGAAAAGCCCAGGTAATGGTGCGCGTGATGTCGTGTGATGCAATCTCGGGCGATGTCGAGCAGCCGGGCGTGCGTGTGGCCGGAGTGAATGACAAGCGGCGAAAAGAGCTGCTCCAGCACATATCCGTTTCGCTTCAGGAGCATCTCGAAAAACTTTCGGGCGTCGTGCGTGACGAGATCGATTTCGAGCGGGATTCCGAGATTCTCCGGCGCCGGAGAGCCCGCCGGGTCGAGCGCCGCAAAGCGATCCGTCGAGACCTCAATCGTCTCGCGCGGCTCGGTCAATCCGATGACCTCACGCACGGGCAGCAGATGAACGCCGCGCAAGTCATAGTCGGAGTTGACCGACGGAAAGCCGTAAAGATGCGCACCGCTGACCGTAGCGAAGAGCAGCGGGTAGGGCTGCTCCGCAACCAGCTGCTGGAGCACGGGGCGAGAGAGCCGGATGGGATCCCATTGGGGTCGCGCCGCGCAGGCCGCCGGCCCGCCGACCACGGGAGTGGGGTCGCGATCGACGTGTTCCGGGTGCCAGCGATCGGAGAGCGTCCGCAGAAGTTCCGCCGTGATTGGAAAGCCGTTGGAGCCGTCGTGGGCGACTGAGTCGATCCCACAAAAGGGGCACAGCGCGGTCTGGCCGTCATCCGTCCAGTCGTAAATCGCGGCGGGCCGAAACGTGTTGAGGCAGTAGTAGCAACCGCATCGCCGGCTCTGTGCGATCTGTTCGCGCGTTCGGAAGCCGGGCGCCTTCTCCAGCCATGGGTTCGACATGGAGCGAAGTGTAAGTCACGTCTGCCTACCGCGGCGCGCGCCTCAATCCTGCACGGCGCTACGTCGGGCGCGAAGGAGCCAGGCGTTCGCCGCTTCGTAGTCGGGGCGATCCGGCAAGGCCGTTGCGGCGTAGGCGGCTTCGAACTCCGCGTGCAGCGCGAGCCGCCAACGATCGAGGTCGTTCCAGGCGATCTCGCCGCGCTTGATGGCGAGCAATCGATCTCGCTGATCCTCGACGCGCAACGGGACACGTCGCTCGCGGAGCGCGGTGATCCCCGAGAGCAGCAGCCGGATCAAATGCATGGCGTGCTTCCACTTCACCGCGCCGCGATTTCGCAGATCGCTCTCCAACTTGCGAAATTGGCTCATCACATACCCGTTGTAGGTCTGATAGATCAGCTTGCTGAGGAAGCGCTCGCGGATCGCCAGCAGCTCGCGCATCAGCGGTGTCGCGTGTTCGATGAGCGGCGAATAGAGACATTCCAGCACGTTCGGATTGGCCTTCAGCGCGAGCACCAGGAACTTCTGGACTTCCCAAAAACACTCCTGCGCCGCGTCGTTCTCGAGTTGTTCCGGCACGCCGGCCAGCGACCAGTGCCGCTCCGCCGGTGGCAGATACACCCCGCGCAGATCGACATCCGAGGATTCGCTGTCGAGGCCATAAGCGCGCGACCCGACGACGCAGCGAAAGATGACATGGCGGCGCAAGTCGTGCTCGTCGATCGTCGGGGCGGCGCCGTCTTCGGACGCGAGCTGGCCGAGGCCGGCTTGCTCGCGCTGCATGGATTTCAGCGGCGCGAGTTCATCGAGATGCAACTGGGCTAAAGTCGTGTCGGCGAAGCGGACCGTGTAGGAGTGCTGAGCGTTGCTGGGGGATTTCACGATCACCGCGACGGCGCCCGCCGGGTGAGCCCGCCCGCCGCCGACGGGAACGACGGCGATGCGTGTGACGATCTGGGTGCCGGGGGAGAGGATCATGCAGCGAATGGTATGAGGCGGGGCAGGGCGCGGAGAACCACGGCTTGCGCTACACCCGCTTCGGCGTGCCGCGTATCGGATATTCAGAAAGTACGGCGTCGATCTCGCGAATCAGTGGTGGGAGATAGGTCTGATCGAGTTCGATGTAGGAGAAGCGATGCTCTTCACGCCAAGCCGGAGCCATGATGACTTCCATCTCCAGGTGACCGTGGCGCTTGGCGTCGATTCGGATCTGCAGCTCGGGATCGCTGCACTCGATCCGCGCGAAACCGGTGAGTCGCTCATGTAAGCCGACGAGGTCATCTCGCCAGCGCTTTAGCTCAAGCGACGTGAAGATCGGGCCACGGACTCGAACAGTCGAGCTTGCGGTTTGGTAACGCGCGGTGACGTGGAGATAGTTTCCGTTCCAGTAGTCGTCGCGTTCCTCGAAGGCTCTACCGTGCACCCAAATGCACAAGCCCGCAATCGCGACGCTGGGAGGCACGTGAGCAAGTTCATTGACATCGGCATCCATGCTCATTTGTCCCCACCACCTAATCTATGAACGAGGCAGGGCGCGGCGCACCGCAGCCGTCTCTATCCCAGTTGATCACTCGTCCGGCGGCAACTCGGTCAGCCAGAGTGCGGCGGCGGAGAAGCGTAGGCCGGGGAAGGCGGGTGGGGCGATTTCGGCGTTGGCGGCGAAGCGGCCGGTGGGGGTGAAGACGCCGGCTCGATTTTCGAAGAGTTCCAAGGTCTGGGCGATCGGGTCGACCAGCCAGTAGTGGGCGACGCCCGCGGCGGCGTATTGACGGGCCTTCACGCCGCGATCGGTGACCTCGGTCGATTCGCTGAGCACTTCGATGACGAGCTTCGGGGCGCCGATGATGCGGCGGCGTTTGAGAATGTGCTTCTGTTCGTTCGCGATGAAAACGATGTCCGGAGCGCGGACGGTGCGGTCGCCGAGGCGGATGTCCATCTCTTGCGCGACGATGCCGGCGTTCGTCGCACGGGCCCAATCGCGGAGGATGGCCGTCAGTTCGAGGACGGTGTACTGATGCGGGAAGATGTTGTGGGGCGACACGACCAGGTTCCCCTCGTCGAGCTCCAGGCGCACCGTGTCCGGCGTCTGGATCTCCAGGAATTCGTCGGCGGAGACGTGGGTGCGTTCGATGATCATGCGGTCGTAATTGTAACTAGGGGCCGGAAGCGGGAGGCGGGTGGAACCCGGCCTTCGCTTTGTGGCGGACCTGTTCGTGTTCGACGGCCCGTGCGGCAAAGAGGCAGGGCGCGGGGGGCCGCGGCCGGCCCTCCTCATCAGCCGATAATCGTTGCGGAATGAACCTCGCCAATTTGCGGTTGTAAGCGGTTACACTGGCGTCCGTGCGCTGGACATTGCGGAGCCGGTCGTCGGCGGAGCCTCTGGGTCGCTTCGCCGCTCTTTGGCTTCGTTGCTTTCCCCCAAGTTGAGGTGCTTCATGCCGCTGTTCGATCGCTTCGTGAGGGGTCTGTCTCGCGGGTTCTGGAAGAAAACATCCACTCTCGCGGCGATCGCGATCGGCGCGGGCTGCGTCGCGAGCGCGAGTGCGGCGGACAAGGTGCGGCACGACGGCGATCGCGTCGTCCGGGTCACCGTCGCCGACGAAGCACAGCTCGACACATTGCTGAAGCTGACCGACGACGTCTGGAGCCACCATGTCGACGCTGACAGCTCGATCGACGTGCGGATGACTCCGGTGCAGTTTGCGAACCTTGAGGTGTCGGGCCTGCCCTACACCGTGCTGATTGAAGACCTGCAAGCGCAGCTTGATGAGGAAGATGCGCGTCTGGCCTCGCGCGGCGTTGAGCAGGGCCTCGCCAATCCGTTCGACGACTATCTCCGCTGGGAACAGGTCAATACCTATCTGAATACGCTTGTGTCGCTGCGTCCTGATCTCGCGTCGATCGTCGTCGTCGGCACGTCGTTGCAGGGCCGGCCGATGACCGCGATCCGCATCAGCAGTCCGGGCACGGGGCCGGGCGGCAGCGCGAAGCCCGCGATTTTCTATCATGGCGGCATTCACGCTCGCGAGTGGATCACCGTGCCGACCGTGCTTTGGGCTGCGGATCGCCTCGTCCGCGACTATGACACCAACGCCGAGATTCGCGCCCTCGTCGACCGCTGCGAGTTTTTCCTGCTGCCGGTGATGAATCCGGACGGCTACATCCATTCGTGGGATGTTGAGCGGCTCTGGCGGAAAAACCGTCGGCCCAATGGCGACGGCAGCATCGGCGTCGACCTCAACCGCAACTTCGGCTTCGGCTGGGGCGGCGACGGCGCGAGCAGCGTTCCCAATGACCTCACCTATCGCGGCCCGGCGCCGTTCAGCGAGCCGGAGACGCAGGCGATTCGCAACTTCATCATGGCCCGGCCGAACATCGTGGCATACAACGACGTGCACTCCTATTCGCAGCTTTTGCTCTGGCCGTGGGGATACACCGATGTGCTGCCGCCCGATCAGGCGGAGTTTGATTTCATCGGGACGCAGATGATTGACCTGATCCGCGCGCAGAGCGGGCGGAACTACACGCCGGGCCCGATCAACACGACGATCTATCCGGCCTCGGGCGGGTCGATCGACTGGGCGTATGGCGCGGAAGGCATCATCGCATTTTCGTATGAGCTGCGCGATACCGGCGAGTTCGGCTTTGTGCTGCCGCCGGATCAGATCCTTCCGACCGCTCAGGAGATCTTCCCGACCTTCCTGCGTCACGCCGAGCTGCGTAGCGCTCCTGTGCGGATCACCTTCCCGAACGGGTTGCCGAGCCTCGCGGCGCCGGGCGTGGCGACGCAGTTCGACGTGCGGATCAGCAACATCGCGGACACGCTGAACGCCGCATCGCCGCGACTTTTCGTGCGAAATGGGCCGGGACTGCCGCTGAACGAGTACACGTTGACCTCGCTGGGCGGCGACCTCTATCGGGCGGCGTTGCCGGCCCGCGGCTGCGGAGCGCCGACCGAGTTCTACGTGACGGCTGCGGGCAACACCGGCGCGACCGCCGGCGCTCCGCTGAACGCGCCGAGCGGGTTCTTCACGCTGCCGGTGGGCGAAGAGATTGAGACGTTCCGCGATAATTTTGAAACCAACCTCGGCTGGACCGTCAGCAACGATCCGTCGCTGACATCGGGCGCTTGGGTCCGCGGAGATCCGGTCGGCACGACGAGCGGCGGCCCCGCTCAGCCCGAAGACGACAACCCGGCCGGCACGGGCACCCAGTGCTACGTCACCGGTCAGGGCACGCCCGGCGGCGCAGCCGGGGCGCAAGATGTCGACGGCGGCTCGACGCGGCTGACCTCGCCGGTGTTTGATCTGACGGGAATTACGGACGCGCGGCTCAGCTATTACCGTTGGGTGGCGTCGAACGGCACTGACACGCTCAACGTCGCGGTTTCGGCCAATGGCACGAATTGGGTCACCGTCGAAACTGTGCCGAACAATCGCGCGTGGAATTTCGTAGAGCTGCGTGTGGCCGACTATCTGCCGGGCGCGACCAGCGTCCGCGTCCGATTCACGATGACCGACGACGCGCCGGCGTCGCTGGCCGAGGCCGCGATCGATGACGTCGCGGTTTCGTCGGTGCAGTGCACCAGCAGTTCGCCGATCGGCGACATGAATTGCGACGGGTTCATCACGGTGGGTGATATCGCCGGCTTTGTGCTGGCGATCACCGATCCGGCGGCCTACGCGGTGCAGTATCCGACGTGCAACGCTCTGCTGGCCGACGTGAACAACGACGGTTTTGTGACGGTCGGCGATATCGGCGGGTTTGTGGCCCTGCTGACCGGCGGGTAAGGAGTGGCCGGCGGTTGCGGCTTGCCCGCGTTCGCCGCGCCGAATATCCTCAGGCCGCTGCATGAGCAATAGAGCGTTCGCCCGCGTGAAGCCGCGGGCGTCGCTGTTTATCGGCAATCATCGCGGGCGCGGTGCGCCGGCGGATCGGGAGCGAAAACGATGTCGCAAAGCTGGTACAAGAACGAAAACTACGACCCCAATCCGGAACTCAAGATCTGGATGGACGGCAAGATCGTCGCCGCTCCCGATGCGAAGGTGAACGTCTTCGATCACGGCCTGCTTTATGGCGACGGCATTTTCGAAGGCATCCGGATTTACAACGGCAAGATTTTTGAACGCATCGCCCACCTGCGCCGTTTCCTCGATTGCGCCAAGGCGATTCGCCTGCAATTGCCGCTCGACATGAAGGGCCTGAGCGACGCGCTCGATGCCGCGCTGCAGGCCAACGGCATCGTCGGTCCGGGAAAGACCGGCTACATCCGCCTGGTCGCGACGCGCGGCGTCGGCGTGCTGGGCATCTCGCCGCTGCGCACCTGGAAGCCGAGCGTCATCGTCATCGCCTCGACCATCTCGATGTATCCCAAGGAGATGTACGAGAACGGCATGGCGGTGATCGTCAGCTCCTTCACGCGCAACCACCCGAATGCGACGCCCGCCCGCATCAAGAGCCTGAACTATTTGAACAACATCCTCGCCAAGCTTGAGGCGCACGACGCCGGCGCGGGCGAGGCGATCATGCTCAACCACATGGGCTATGTGGGCGAGGCGACGGGCGACAACGTTTTCATCGTTCGCGATCGGCAGATCTGCACGCCGCACGTCGCCTCGGGCATGCTCGAAGGCATCACGCGCGCGACGGTGCTGAAGCTGGCGCGGAACGAGGGCATCGAAGTCTCGGAGCGCGTGCTGGAGCGCTTCGATCTCTACTCGGCGGACGAGATGTTCCTGACCGGCACCGGCGCCGAGGTCATTCCGGTGACGAAGATCGACAACCGCCCGGTCGGCGACGGCAAGGTGGGGCCGATCAGCAAGCGACTGATTGAGCTGTATCGCAATCACGTGAACGAAGCGCCGGACATTCGGCCGTAGGTCGCAGCGTTCGTAGTCGACTTTGGTTTTGCCGAGCGTCTCGGGTGGCATGGGTCACGGTACGCCGTGACCCGTGCTTCATGCGGCGATATGGGGAATGGTGGGTTGCGCCCGTCGGCCAAGTCGACGTCGATGTTGTTTACGGCGCGACTCGTCTTCCCATCCCCTGCGGCAAGCCAAACAGGCGACCGTGCGGCGCGGATCGATGGCATTCCACGCACGATTCGATCAAGCCGACTTCGTGAATCGTCTGACGATCCGCGGCGACGCTCGCATAGACCCAACCCTCATCGGTGCCGGGAGTGCCCGGCGGCCCGACCTGCATCATCATGAATAGGCCTTGAAACTCGCCGGCGCGAAAAAACTCACCATTGACTTCTACAACGTCGGGCGAGTTTGCTGGCACAACGTTTTCTGGCACAAGCGGAGGGCTGACTTCGGGCCGGGTTACGAACATGGAGGCTGTTACCTCGCTCTTGGCTGTTGGGCGCGCACACGGGATTGCCGCCCACGATTGCTTGACGAGAATTTGGTCGACAGCACTCGCGGGCCGTTCCCGATACACCTCGCTAAAGTTCGTGGCCGTTTTGTACGCCGCGCCGTGCTTCGCATAGAGGTAATACAGCTTCCGGCCGTGAGTCGAATCATCGCGGCTGGCGCTCTGGTGAATGCCATGGGGCGGAATCCAACGGCAACTGTACGGCGCCATGTTCGGATCGTTCGATACTCGTTCCCATGTCGTGTATTCGCCGACCGCGGCTCGAACACGATTGGTCCATTCGTCCCTTGGCACGACGACACTCCGATGGAGCGGCGCCGGATCGACCCGCGGTCCAGGTATAAATGCCATCGCTCCGATCAGTAGCGCTGCGCCAAAAGCCGCAACGAGCCATGCGTTGGACGAACTCATCTCGATCCCCAGTTAGGACGCGTTTGAATGGAGATTTCGGGAATGTCTGAAACATCCCCGATCGCAATACTCATTCTACCCCGGCGTTAGCCCACTCATGAGAACCGCGCTCACCGCATTCAGTCTGTTCGCATTCGCCGCCGTCGCTCCCGCCGGTCAGCCCGCCGCCTGCGATTACTCGCCCGTCACGGACCCCGTCGCCGCGTATTTGCAGACCCGCCCGAATGTCGGCGGCGTCGGCCTGCGCGTCGTCCAGCGCGGGTTTGTGCTGCATGAGCAGTATTGGCGGACATTCAACGAGAACACCTCCATCCCGGTCGCGTCGGCGACAAAGCTGCTGTCGGGCATCGCGATCATGACGCTCGTGGACGACGGACTGATCGACCTCGACGCGCCGGTTTCGACCTATCTGCCGATCGAGTTTCCGGCGGGGACGCTAAAGGGCTCGATGACCGTGCGGCAGATGTTCTCGCACACGGCGGGCCTGCCGGGGCAGTCGCAGTTCATTTCGGACAACACGATCACGCTCGAAGAGGCCGTCCGCCGCATCGGGGCGCAGACGCCGCTGATCGCGCCGCCGGGGACGGAAATCAACTATGGCGGCGTTTCGATGCACGTGGCGGGGCGCGTGGCGGAGGTGGTGACGGGGCAGTCGTGGGTCGCGCTCTTTAACGAGCGCGTCGCGACGCCGCTGGCGCTGACGGGGACCGCGTATGACGGGCTGGGAGTGCCGACGAACCCGCGCATCGCGGGTGGGGCGCGCAGCAGCGTCGAAGATTTTTCTCATGTGCTGGAGATGCTGGCGAATGGCGGCGTGTATGAGGGGGTGCAGGTGTTGTCGGCGCAAGCGGTGCAGACAATCCTCGCCGACCAGACGAATGGCGCCGCCGTGGGGTCTCTGCCTGACGGCGTCGACCTGTATCTCGGCTACGGCATTGGCAATTGGATCGAGCTGCGCGACGCGACCAGCAACGCCCCGCTCGAATTCACCAGCCCCGGCGCTTTCGGGACGACGCCTTGGGTCAATCCCGCGCTGGGGCTCTACGGCATCTTCCTGGTGCAAGATCAACTAGCGCAGGTCGACGACATTACCGACGACATTCGCGATTTCAGCCGCTCATTCGCGCAGCCGCTGGTCGGCGATCTGAACTACGACGGCTTCGTGACGGTGGGCGACATTCAGGGGTTCGTGCTGGCGCTGACGAATCCGGCGGCGTACGCGTTCGTCAATCCGGGCTGCAACATCCTCGCCGCCGACGTCAATGGCGACGGCGTGGTGAGCGTCGGGGATATCGGGGCGTTTGTGGCGGGGCTGACGGGCTAGCAGCGGG
>JALHOX010000142.1 GCA_022842805.1 Phycisphaerae bacterium
GCTCGCGTCGCCTCGGGCGGGGCGGGCGGCAGCTTTCATTTCCGCATCGACGGACAGGCAGTGACCCCTCAGATCAACGCGCCGGCGACGGGCGGCTGGCAGAACTGGACCACCGTATTTTCGGCGGCGACGCTTCCGGCCGGGCGCCACATCCTTCGTTATCAAAATGCCGAAAACAATGGGCAATACAACGTCAATTACGTGGATATTGTCGCCCCGGCGGCGGCCGACCTGAACGTGAACGGCGCGGTCAACTTCGCCGACGTCGCCTTGTTGTTCGGCTGCTTGAACGGCGTGAATAACGGGGCGGCGGCGGGGTGCGCCGATCCTTACGATCGTGCAGATGTGGATGCCGACGCGGATATTGATCTGCGAGACGTCGCGGTCTTTCAGCGCAGCTACACGTCGCCTTGAAGTAGCGACGCGAGAACGGCGTGCAAAACGCGGAAAGGGGAGCGCGGGCGAGTCGCCGGTGCTCCCCTTCTCGTTACTTGATCTGCGCGTCGACCTGAAGTCCTTCGGCGGAGTGAGGGCCGAGGAAGAACTGAATGACGCCGGGCTCGACGAGGAACTTGGCGTCCCAGTCGTAGAAGCCGAGTCGCTGGGCGGGGATTTCGATCACGACGCGCTTGCTCTCGCCGGGCGCGAGCGACACGCGCTCAAAGCCGCAGAGCTGGCGGACGGGGCGAGTCATGCTCGCGACCGGATCGCGGTAATAGGCCTGTACGAGCTCTTCGCCGGCGCGAGTGCCGGTGTTGGTGACGACGACGGAGAGCGAGAACTTGCCGTCGGCGGTTGCTTCGGTCGGGCTGACGGTCGCCTCCGCGTAGCGAAAGCTGGTGTAGCTCAACCCGAAGCCAAAGGGGTAGAGCGGCGTGGTCGGGAGGTCGATGTATTTCGAGGTGTAGCGATCGCCTTCGCGGGCGGGGCGACCGGTGTTGCGGTGGTTGTAGTGGATCGGTACTTGCCCGGTGACGCGCGGAAAGGTCGCCGGCAAACGGCCGCTCGGGTTGAAATCGCCGAAGATCACGTCGGCGATGGCGTTTCCGGCTTCGACTCCGCCTTGCCAGGCGACGAGCATGGCGGGCACATGATCCGCGGCCCATTGCAACGCCATGGGGCGCCCGTTGAAGAGCACGAGCACCACGGGCTTGCCCGTTGCGCAGACGGCCTCGATAAGCTCTTGCTGTGGCTGCGGAATATCGATGTTGGCGCGGGAGTGGCCTTCCCCACTCATGTCCTCGCTTTCGCCGACCGCGAGGATCACGATGTCGCTTTCGCGGGCGAGCTTGACGGCATCGTCGATGCCGCCGGCGAGCGCTGCCTGCACCTCGCTGCCCTTGCTCACGCCCAGCTTTGCGTTGGGGCCGAGCGTGTTGCGCAATCCGGCGAGCAGGGTCACCACTTCTTCCGGTTTGCCGTAGAGCGACCAGGTGCCGAGCATGTCCTTCGCAGCGTCGGCCAGCGGGCCGATCAGCGCGATTTTTCCCGGCTGCTTCTTGAGCGGCAGGAGGCCGTTTTCGTTTTTCAGCAGGACGATCGAGCGGCGGGCGACGTCTCGCGCCAGCGCGCGATGCTCCGCGGTCAGCATGACGCGCTTTTCGAGCGCGGGATCGATATAGGGATTGTCGAATAGCCCGAGGCGTTGCTTGGCTTCGAGTATGCGTCGGACGGCGGCGTCGACGACTTTCACGTCGAGTTCGCCGCGCGTGACGCGCTCGGCCAATTGCGACCGATAGGCGCCGGAGCACATGTCCATGTCGACGCCGGCGCGAATCGCCTGCAGGGCGGCCTGCCCGGAGTCCGCCGCATAGCCGTGGGCGATCATCTCGTTGATCGAGCCCCAATCGCTGACGACCAGCCCGTTAAAGCCCATCTGGCCGCGGAGCATGGTTTGCAGCATGTGTGGGTGGGCCGTGGCGGGGATGCCGTTGATTTCGTTGAAGGCCGACATGATCGACCCGACTCCGGCGTCGACCGCGGCTCGAAAGGTGGAGAGGTGGACTTCGTGCAGCGTCTGCGGCGACACGTCGACGGTGTTGTAGTCGCGCCCGCCTTCGGCAGCGCCATAGGCGACGAAGTGTTTTCCGCAGGCCAGCATTGCGTTGGGCGATGCAAGATTATCGCCCTGAAAGCCGCGCACGCGGGCCGCGGCGAATTGCGCGCCGAGGAAATGATCCTCGCCTGCGGTTTCCGCGACTCGGCCCCAGCGCGGGTCGCGGCAGACATCGATCATCGGGGCAAAGGTCCAGTGCGTTCCCGCGGCGCGGCCTTCGACCGCGGCGACGCGGCAGGCCTGTTCGATCAGCGTCGGGTTCCAGGTGGCTGCCTCCGCCAGCGGGATGGGAAAGACGGTGCGGTAGCCGTGAATGATGTCGTTGCCGAAGAGCAGCGGGATCTTCAGCCGCGACTCCTCGACGGCCGCGCGCTGGAGCGTGTTGGTGTGCTCCGCGCCGGTGGCGCCGAGATAGGAGCCGATGACGCCGGCTCGGGCCATGCCGAGCAGGTCCGCGAGTGCCTGCTGGCGGGCTCCGGGATTGATGTCCTGGCTCAGCCCGCCCCATTGCTGCGTCAGTTGCCCCAGCTTTTCTTCGAGGGTCATCTGCGCGATGAGTGCGTCGATGCGGGCCGCGGCGGCCTGCGGCGCTTCGGCCCGGCTCATGGCCGCAAGTCCGAGCAACAGGAGGGGAACTGCGAGCCTGCCGTGAACCATGAGCCAGCTCCTTCTGGGCGGTGATGTAACATGTCACCAACGTGTTTCATTTGTTTCTGAACCGAATTGTCGACGATCCGATTGCACGCGAGACAGTAATGGGAATTCGTCGGGCCGGAATCGGCCGGGCGGTGCAACTCGTCGTTTTTCGTACAAAATAGCGGGTGCGGAGCGCTTCCTTCCGGACCGGGCGCTCCCCGCGGGCGGGTGCCGCGGGGTGGGTGAGCGAACGACAAGCGGGTGGATTCCAAAAAAACAGCTTGACAGTCGCAGGCCCGGAAATGTAACGTCATGAAAACTGTTACAGATTGTAACAACTCTATTTGGTGTGACAAAGTGGCATCCGTTCGAGGAATCGCTCGCAGGGCTGGGGTCTCCACCGCGACGGTGTCGCGCGTGTTGAACAATAGTCCCGCCGTTCATCCGGATACGCGTGCCCGCGTTCTGGCCGCCGCCGGGGCGGCGGGCTATGCGACCGGTCGTCGCCCGCGCGGGCCGCGGATCGCGTTCGCCTACACACAGGAAATCACGATCGCCCATCCGTATGACTCGGCCGTGCTGGCCGGCGTGGTGCGGGCCGCGGGTGAGCATAACGCGGATGTCATCATTCTCGGACTCGGGCGCGACAAGGCTCGCGACGAGCGTTTCGCCCAATACTTCCAGCGCAAGGCGATCGACGGCGTCATATTGCGCACGATGGCCGCGACGCGGGGTTTTTGCGAGCGCATCGCGGAGGAAGATTTTCCGCACGTCGTCGTCAGCGAGCGCTTCGATTCGCCGAAGGTGAACTTCATCGACGGCGCATCGCGCGAAGAGATGCAGCGGGCGGTGGGATATCTCCTGTCGCTGGGCCATGAGCGGGTCGCATTCGGAATGCACAACGTCGCCGATCGGGATCATCTCGACCGGCTCGAGGGCTATCAGGCCGCAATGCGCGAGCATGGCCTGAAGTGCGACGAGAAGCTGATCTTCCGCCAGCCCTACACGCTGGCGGGCGGCGCCACGCTGATCAACCTGCTGATGGGCATGCCCGATCGTCCGACGGCAGTGGTGCTGGCCGACCCGCTGCTGAGCCTGGGCGCCGTGCGCGAGGCGCGGGTGCTGGGCGTGCGCATTCCCGAGGATCTCTCGGTGGTCGGCTTCGACGACACCGATGTGCGCTTCGGCGTATACCCGACGCTCTCGGCTGTTTGTCAGAACGCCGACACGCTCGGCTTTGAGGCGGGTCGTTGGCTGCTGCAGCGTCTGACCGACCCGGCGACCACGCCGATGCGGCGAACCGTTCCCACGTATTTCGAGATCAACGACTCGACCGCTGCGCCGGCTCATCCGGCGGTTGCGGCGCGGACGCGCTCGGCCGCCGCCACGGCCGAATCTGAGCAGCGAAAACGCACATCAGTCCAGGTCTTTGGACGCAGCTAAATGAAGGAGCACGCGGTGACCTACGACTTTGGCATCTCCAAGCACCGCGTGCAGCGGAGCTGTCGCGGCCAATCCGGCTTTACGCTGATCGAATTGCTGGTGGTGGTGGCGATCATCGCGCTGCTCATCAGCATCCTGCTGCCCAGCCTCAACAGCGCGCGACAACAATCGAAGGCGGTCAAATGCCTGGCCAATCTGCGATCGTGCGGGTTGGCGGCGATGAACTCGACGGCGGAGCGCGGCTTTTTCCCGATCACCACCGATGAGGTCGGCATCGCCGCGGCCGACAGCAGCCGCTCGACTTATCAGTATGACGCCAACAACGAACTGCTGGCCTGGCCGGTGGCGCTGGCGGCATCCTCCGGCGTGGTGTACGGGCGAAACTGGGAGTGGGGAGTTCGGGCGTCCTCGTTTCAGCAGGCGGAATCAAAGCGCGACCGGATGGACCGGCAGTTTGAGGTGACGGTTTGCCCGTCGGATCAGGTCGAAATCGCCTCGCCTTATTACCCGCGCAACAAGCCGCAGACTTTCGGCGGAATCAACAACGACGGTCTGCGCGGCACGGGCGATCCGGAAGATCCGGTCGGCAGTTCGCCGAACATGACCTACTGGGGTCGTCTCAGCTACGGAATCAACGAAGACATCTGCGGCGCCGAAGTCGCCGAAAGCGCCGGGCGACCGGCGTGCTTTCGTGCCGTGTGGGATGGGACCAACTGCACCGAGTGCCTCGGTGAAGTCGCCTATCCGCCGGTTCATCCCTGTCGGCGAACCAACGAAGGCTGGCGACTGCGGGGCAATCTGAGCAAGATCGTTTCGGCGGGGGATGTGCTGCTGTTGATCGACGCCGGCCGCGATCCCTCGTCGAACACGAACGAGGTGCTGGATGCCAATCTCGTGATGAGCGGCGGCGGGCGGCTTTCGACGACGAACGCCGGGCCGTTTCTGGGGGATTTTGTGCAGGTCTCGCTCGGGGCCGCCCGGCTGCCTGAGAAGCGGCATCCGAAGGGTCGCTTGAACGCACTCTTCGCCGATGGCCACGGCAACCCGGTGACCCCGACGCGATTTAACCCGACGAACGGCAAGCCCGACGAATTTACGCCGCGCGTCAAAGTCTCTCCGTACACTGTGGGATGTAATTGATCGTTCAGACACCGCGATACTCTTGATCGTTCGCCTATTTGCAATCAGGAAGGGAACAGAATGCACGCTATGCTCACACGCAAGCCGGCCCGACTTTTCGGCGCCGTGCTCGCAGCCGCATCCGGTGCGGCCATCGCTCACGCGCAGCTCAACCAGAACTTCAACACCGTCACGGAGACCGGCGGAGCCACCGTCCTGAGCGGCGGCGGCTTCAACGAAGTCTCCGGCTGGGACAACGGCATCACCGGTGAAGGAGCCTTCGCGGGCACCTTTGGCCCGATTCAGTTGCTCGCCACCGCGTTCGGCGATGTCAACGCCGGCACGTCGGGTTCGGGCGCGGGTGTTCTTTCGGTGGGCGGGATTACGTTTGACCTGCTGGGCCAGACGTTCTCGGCCGTCACCGGCGTCGGCGGCGGGCCGTTCCTTGTCGGCAACGGCGCCCCGAACACGTTCAACTTCACGAACAACTGGGATACCGGCATCACCGGTGAAGCGGCCTTTGGCGGCACAGCGAACGGCGCGGTGCTGGTGGGCAACATGTCCGTCGCCGGCCTTCCCACCGGCGGAAACGGTGGCACCGGCGGCGCGCGTCTGAGCGTCTCGAACGTCAACTTGCTCACGGGCACGTGGTTCGCCGGCTCGCAGTGGGATGTTCCCGCGTTTCCGGGCGCGCCGATTCTGCAGAATCCGGGCTTCGACAGCGGCGGGGCGTCGCTCACGGGCTGGACGATCAGCTCGGCCGGCTTCAACGTGCTGGCCGAAGCGGCGCCGGTGAACAGCGGCACGGGCTCGTGCAAGATGTTCGGCCGGTTTACCGGCTCGGCGAATGAATCAAGCGTGTCTCAGAGTCTGGCGGCTCAACCGGGCCAGATCTGGGAGATCGATTGCTTCTCGCAGCATGTCGCGGGCGACTCGCTCGTGGGCGGCACCAACTCCATGCTGATGCGGATCGACTTTCTGAATTCCGTCGGCACTGTGCTGCTGACGCAGAGTCAGACGATTCTGAATAGCGCGTCGCCGACCAACGTTTGGATCGACAACGCGCCGCTGCAGCTGACCGCGCCCGCGGGCACGGTTCAGGCGCGGGCGGTTTTCGCCTTTTTGCAGCCCAGCGGCACGCAGGGTGGCGCGGGTTTTGTGGACGACTGTCGCATGCGCGTCGTCGGCGGACCGCCGGCCGTTGATCTGACCCAGTTCACGCTGCGGGCCGATGTGCGCGGCATCGTGAACAGCGGCGCTGGTGAGAACCTCAGCTTCGTGCAGATTCGAATTGAAGACCCCGATGGCGACCGTCTGCGCTTCAATGCGTTCGCGACCAGTGGCTGGCAAACGATCGGCGGAGCGCTCAACACGGCGGAAGAAGCCGACGCCACGGGCAATCCGGCATTCGGCGTGTTCGACACCAATGCTTCGAGCTATCGCGTCGTCGTCGCCTTCAACAACGACTCCAATGGCTGGGGCACGGGCGGCACGCTCGACATCGACAATGTGCGGCTGAGCAACCTGGCCGGCGGCGGCGGTTCGTGGTTCGCCGGCATGACCTTTGCCGGGCTGACGGCGCCCCCCGGCGCCACCGGCCTCGACGACATCGAGCTCAGCGCCGACATCCTCGGCTCGCGCAACGGCGGCCAGTATGAACTGCGCGTCGAAGCGTTCAGCGAGTTCCAGGCCGGCCTCGACGAAGATTTCAATGGCGTCACCGGCACCGGCGGCGGCCTGTTCTTCGACCAAGCCTCGATCATCGGCGGCGCCACGCAGAACTTCATCCCGAGCTTTGACACGGGTGCGGTTGGCGGCGCCTTCGGCGGCATCTTCGGAAACGCCGAATTCTTCTCCGGCGGTGGCGTCTCCGCTCGCGGACTCACCACGGGCGGCCCGGACAACAGCGGCAACGCCGAAATTCGCGTCGAAAACGTGATCTTTGGACCAGGCGGCGGTTGGTTCGCCGGTCTGACCTGGCCGAACCAGGGTCTGGCGTCGCAGGATCTGAGCCAGGTTGTGCTCTCGGCGAACGTGCGCGGCCTGACCGCCAGCGGCGGCACGCTGGGCGACTATGAGCTGCGGATTGAAGATCAGCAGGGCGATCGCCTCTACTTCCAGGTCACGGCCAACGGGTCGTGGCAGTCGGTCGGCGGCACGCTCGACACTGCGGTCGAGGGCGGCGCGGCCGGCGGCGGCGGCGACGGTAACTTCGACCTCGATTCGCCTGTCTATGCCGTCACTCTCTCTTTTGTCGATGCCCAGAACGGCTGGCAGTTCGGCGGCGTGCTGCAGATCGACAACCTCTTCCTGACCCCGGTCACCGTTCGCAATGAGCTTGGTCGTCGCACGTTCACCGGCGTGGCCAACGGAAGCACCTTCCAGCCCATCGGCGGCCTGCTCTCGGATGCGATCGGTTCGCTCGGCGATTACACCCAGAACTTCAGCACCGCGACCGGCACCGGCGGCGGTCCGATCAACGGCGGAAATTGGGACGACGGCATCGACCTCGAAGGCGAGTTCTTCGGCACCTTCGGCAACGCCGTCGTCAACGGCGGCGCGACCGCTGAAGCGTGCGCGACCTGCGGCGTTAGCGGTTCGCAAGCCGGCCGGATCACCGTGACCAACGTCGTTCCCAATGCGGGCGGCTGGTTCACGGGCGTCTTCTTCACGCCGGTCAGCACCAGCCTCGCCAACGGCCTCGCCAGCGTGCAACTCCGCGCGAACATCCGCGGCGAGACCAACGGCGCGGGTTCGGCGCTGGGCACCTACTTCCTGCGGCTGGAAGACGACAACGGCGACATCCTGTTCTTCGAAGTCACCGCCAACGGCGCATTCCAGGCTGTCGGTGGACCGCTCAGCACGGCGACGCAGGGCACGATCCCCGGACAGGGCGACGGCACGTTCAACCTGAACCTGTCGACCTACACCGTCACCATCGGCGCCGTCGGCACGGGCACCAACTGGGGCACGGGCATGCGTCTGACGATCGACGACGTGTTCCTCACCGGCGTCTCGCTGGCGTCCGTCGACTCGTTCACGGTCGTGGCCGCCTATCGCAATGAAGCGACGACCTGGCCGACCGGCGGAAACCTGGTGGTCGACAACCTGTTCTTCGGCCCGGCGCTCTCCTTCGCGCCCGGCGACATGAACTGCGACGGATTCGTCACGGTCGGCGACATCGGCGGATTTGTGCTGTCGCTCACCAACCCGGCGCAGTACGCCATTCAGTTCCCGGATTGCGATATCACCCTCGCAGACGTGAACGGCGACGGATTTGTGACGGTCGGCGACATCGGCTCGTTTGTCGCACTGCTGACCGGCGCATAATCGCCCGGCACGGCAGATCGACTGCGCCGACGCGCAGATGAAACAGAACGCTCGGTGTTCGGCCGCAAGGCCGGCCGCCGAGCGTTCGCCATTTTTGGTTTCTAAAGCGGCCACGACGCGCTGGCCAACTGACCGACGGCAGGGGAGCGTAGGATGGGATGTCCTTCGCACCGAACGCGATTGGCGGCGAGACTTGCGGAGTGAGGCCGGCGCGACGGTCGGCACGATGGAGTTCACTGTGCGGTCTACACGCTGATTCTGATGACATACGTGGATCTACGACGGACTCAGTGGCTCGACGTCAGCGACGGCGGGACGTCAACCGATGGGAAATCGGCGTGCGGCGTCGTGCATATCCCGTTTCGCCAGTTGCCCGCGCGGGTCGCTGAGCTGCCCGCACGCGGCGAGGCGCTCCATGTGTTGAACACCGGCGACGAGGCAGCGGCGGCGATTGGATTTCTCGAATCCATGGGGCGAACCGCGACGCTTTGCGACGATGAACCATTGCGAAGATCAGTGGCCGAGAGCGGCGATGCACCGGCGGGCTCCGAATCGGGCCCGGTGCGAGTCGGATGGCGGCTGTGGTCGCCGACGCCGTTCGTGGAGCACGCGGCTCGGCGGCGTGCGGCGGGGCGTGCGCTGGATCTGGGTTGCGGCGTCGGGCGGGATGCGGTGTTTCTGGCGGCGGCAGGGTGGCGGGTGGCGGCGATCGACCGATTGCCGGATGCGCTGGACCGCGGGCGGGCGCTGCTGGATCGCTATGCACCGGAAGCCGGCGCGCGTGTTGAGTGGCGCTGCGCGGATTTGCGCGAGGAGCACGTGCTGCCCGACGCCCGCGACTCGTTCGACCTCATCATCATGGCGCGCTACCTCGATCGGGCGCTGCTGTCGCGCGTCGCGAGGCTGGCCGCCGCGAATGCGGAACTGGTGATCGAGACATTCGGGCCGGCTCACGCCGAGCGTCTCGGTCGGCGGCGAGGATGCGGAGTGGCGACGCTCGAGGAGCTGCGCTGCCTGCCCGGCTGGCGAGCAGTGCAATGTGAAGAAGTGTGGCACGCGGGAGCGGGGATTGTGCGTCTGCTGGCGCGGCGAGATGAGCAGGCGGGGTGAAGCGTGGGCGGCGGGGGCCAAGCGTGTACGGTTTCGATGGCGGAGTCGCGCGGGCAGGCAGGGCTAAGCGTGGCCGTTGGTGGGGGGGCGCGGCCCGACGCGAAAGGCGGCGCGGCAATCGGGGTGGGTACAACGGACGGTGAGCGTCGGCACCTGCGCGACTTCGCCGGCCTCGGTGTTGCGAATGGCGAGAACGGTGGGCAGCAGCGCGTGAGCCGCGAAGACGCAAACGCCCGCGGGCACCTGCACGCCGACCTCGACCCGTTCGCCTTCGAACGGTTTGCCGGCCGGACACGCCTGAGGCGGCGACGAGCAGGACACGAGCACGCGGCGGTCGTCGTGCGGGGCGGTCGATTCCTGGGGCGGTGTCGTGGGCCGCTTGGCGGCGGCCTGAGCCGCGGGCTTCGCGCTTGAAGCATCGGCGGTGGTTTCGCCGGTCTCGCCCGCCGGAGGCGCGGCCGCACCGGGGTCGGCGG
>JALHOX010000143.1 GCA_022842805.1 Phycisphaerae bacterium
GCCGTCGGCGCGAAATTCGATCACTTTCAGATCGCTGTAAACGAAGTCGCGGAATAGCTCGCCGGAGTCGACGCGCCACACGCCGACGGGCGACGGCTTGGCGGGCGGGGTCGGCGCGGGGGCGCCCGGAGGGCCTTGCGGCCCGGCGGGGCCTTGCGGGCCTTGCGGACCTGCGGGACCGGGCGTGTCCTGACCGCCGACATTTCCTGGACCGTCGGGGTCGGCGGTCGGACAGCCGGCATTGGCGAACAACATGAGGCTGGTCGTCAGCAGAAGCATGGAGCGGCGCAAGTTCGTTCTCCTGCCGCAATCGCGGCGGCGAGTGTCATGTGGCCCGTCGTCGTGCGGCGGGCGGGAGCATGAGTGTTGATGCGCCGTCGCGGCGGGTTACTCACGCCGATCGTCCGCGATGAGCGATGGTGTCCTCGATGAATTGGAGCCGCGCGCCAAACCAGCGCCGCGTGAGTGAGTCTCCAACGCGTTCGGCGCATGGCCTCTCATGCACATCCCGCCGATGGTCGGTGGGCCGAGCATTATTCGCCGCGGTCGATCCGCGGCAGGAGGCCGATATGCGACGCTGCCTGTTTCTCTTCACGACTTCACTGCTGTTTTTTGCAAACGCTGGTTGCCCGACCGCTGGCGATGATGGCAACGACGGCGCGCAGGGCATCCCCGGCCCCGCAGGTCCGCAGGGTCCGGGCGGCGCGCAAGGGCCCGGCGGCGCGCCCGGACTTGATTGCTGGGATGTCAACGGCAACCGCGTCGGCGACGCGGCCGAAGACGTCAATCGCGATGGGGTGTTTGACGCGCGAGACTGTGCCGCGCTGGTCGACCTCGATCTGGACGGCATTGATGACGTGCGCGACAACTGCCTGCTGCTGTCCAACGCGAACCAGACTGACGCCGACGGGGATCGCGTCGGCGACGCCTGCGACCGCTGCCCGGGCGTGAACGACGCGACGGACGCCAATTTGGATGGTGTGCCGGATTGCCTCGTGAGCGCTCGGCTGCTGATTGGTGTGAACCCGTTCGACACCGTGCGGCCCGGCGGCGTGCCGAACTTTGAGTTTGAGCTGACGGACGGCGCCGCTCATGTCTGGGATCTGGAATCTCGGGGATATGTGAGCGACGGTCGACACATCGGCAATGTGTTTGACGATGGCTTCGACGGCGGTTTTGAGCTCTACGTGGACGGCACGGAGTTTCCGTCGTTGACCAGCGCCGATCTGGAGGATGAGCGCGAAGTTGTCTACGGCCCGCGGACGGTGGCGGACCTGAGCGTGACGCGCAAAGTCTTCGTCTCCCCCACGCACGGCTTCGCCCGCTGGCTGACGATCGTGCAGAACACGACCAGCGAGTTTCGCGCTTGGGAGCTGGAGACCGTGGTGAATCACGGTTCGGACGAGTCAAACGATCTCGTCCTTCGCTCATCGAGCGGCGATCAGGCGATCGACAGCGGCGACACGTGGTGGGTGAACGCGCAGGATGCGAGCGAAGACCCGGCCGTTGGCGGATTTGTGGCCGCGGACGATCTGGAGAAAATCGGGGACGAAATCCATGCCAACTCGCTCGTCGTGCTGCCGCCCGGCGGACGCGCGATCTACATCGGCTACCTCGCGATGCGCAGCCCGGTCGGTGGCCTGACGACGGGGAACAACGTGGCGGATCTTTTGGCGCTGATGAAGGAGCTTGAGTCATTCCCCATCGTTGCGCCGCAGTACCTCGAAGGTTTGAGCCAGGCCGAGTTGAACGGCCTCGGCAACTACGGCGGCAACGTCGCGATCGAAGGGAAGGTCGGGTCGGCCAAGGAGAGCGGCGAAGTGCTGATCCACAATTTGACCAACGGCCAGCAACGAACCGTCCGCGCCCGCCGCGACGGTAGTTGGTCGGCGGCAATCGCGGGCCAGACCGGCGACTCGATCCGTTTCGACACCGGACGTTACGTCGGCACGACGGTCGCCCCGGCAGCCGCCGAATAACTTTGGTTTTTAATTGCTCCCCCGCCGGGGTGGACAACGCCGCGTCGACGAGCGCGTTGGGACACGCCGGCGTTTTCGCCGGGCACGGCCGGCATCTACGAGTTTTTTCCGAATTCGCCGATTTTGCGCGGTCGGTGGACGGTTTCCGCGTTAACTATACGTTGCGAGGATTCGCGCGGCGCGGATGGTCCGCGCGCTCGGCGAGCCGCATCGCGACGCCCGCGCCTGAGAGGATGGAACATGACCGAGTTTTTACAGTTCCCGCGTCTCCTTCTGCCGTGCGGCCTGGCGCTGCTCGCCCTTTCGACAGACAGCGCCGCCGACGTCATCTATGTGAACGCCGGTCAGACGACGGGCGCGAACAACGGCGCCAGTTGGGACGACGCGTTTCAAGGCCGGCTCGGCGTGCAGAACGCACTGCTGTCGGCCGCGAGCGGCGACGAAGTATGGGTCGCTGCGGGCGTCTACGCCCCGGCTCCGGCTAACGGCAGTTCAGCGATCGCGTTCGAACTGCCCTCCGGCGTGGCGCTGCTGGGCGGATTTGCGGGAGGTGAAACCGCGGCTGATCAGCGCGACCCGAGCGCGAACGTCTGCACGTTGACCGGCGATCTCAACTCCGGCGCGCCGCCGGCCCGCTTCAGTCACCAAGTTGTTCGCATCATTAACGGCGGCCTCGGCACGCAACTCGACGGCTTCGTGATTCGAGACGGCCGGGCGATCAGCGGCGCGGCCATCCCGATCGGCGGATGCGTGCTGGTCTCGGGCGGCCAACCGGCGATTCTGAACTGCACGATTTCCGATGGCGAAGCCGTGTTGCGCGGCGGCGGGCTGGGGATCATCGGCGGGGCCAACGCGCTGATTCAGGATTGCATATTCACTCGAAGCAAGACGAACTTTGGAGCCAACGCCTACAACGCCAACAACAGCTTCGCGACCTTTCGGCGCTGCTCGTTTGTGGGGCTTTCGCTGATCACCGGCGGCAGCGCGGGGGTCGGCATTTACAACGGCAACCACACCGCGCCCGGAGACTTCGCAACGCTGACGGTGGAGGACTGCTACTTTTCGCTCGAAGAGCGGCAGTTCACCTGTCCCTCGGGTTTTGCGATTCACTCGGCCGGCCAGGGGCAGGTCACGATTCGCGACAGCCGCTTCATCAACAACAAGTCGTGCGGCGCGGGCGCGCTGCACCTCGACTGCTCGGCCCTGATCGACCGCTGCACCTTCGTCGGCAACGAAGGCCGCTTCGACGGTGGCGCGGCGATTTTCGCCTTCGACGGCGACATCAACGTCAGCAACTCGCTCTTCGCCGGCAACGACCGTGAGGGCTTCGCCACGATCAGCGTCGAAGGAAGACTGACGATGACCAATTGCACGCTCGTCGCCAACGGCAACACCATCCCCAACACGGCGGGCGGCGGCTTTCATCGCCTCTTTCATCTTCGCGGCGTCGGCCCGCACGCGATTCGCAACTCGATCATCTGGAACAACCAGTCCATCGACGGCCTCGCCAACGCGATCGTCTTTCTCGGTCAAAGCTCGATTCCCACCTTTGAGCGCTCGCTCATTCAGGCGTGGACCGGGCAATTTCCGGGGTCGAACAACTTCGCCGCTCCGCCGCTCTTTCGAGATGAACTCGGCGGCGACGGTTTGTCCGGCACGCTCGACGACGATCTGCGCCTGGCGGCCGGCTCGCCCGCAATCGATCGCGGCGACAACTTTTTTCTGCTGGGCGGTCCCGATCGAGACCTGAACGGAGGCGTGCGCTATCACGATGACCCGGCGGCGGCGGATCTCGGCGCGCCGCTCGGCGGCGCGATCGTCGATCTCGGCGCCTATGAGCGTCATCCGTTTTGCGACGGCGATACCAGCGGCCTTGGCGACGTGAACTGCGATTCGGTGATCAGCGTCGGCGACATCGCCGCCTTTGTGCTGGCGCTGACGGATCCGCTGCAATATCCGATCGCGATTCCCGGCTGCTCGCTGCTGCGGGCCGACCTGAACTGTGACGGCCTCGTCAGCGTCGGTGATATCGGCGGCTTTGTGGCGCTGCTGACCGGCGGCGCATAAGTTCGTCCGCGGGGGATACGGGCGGCGCTCCGACGACCGGCGCGCCGTCGACCCGGCGGCCAGCCCCATCGACCCGATGCGCCCGCCGCTTCGGGCCGCCCTTCCCCCACGAATGGCACGCTCACGCCCGATTCGCCGCATGCGCTTGTGTTTGACACTGCGCAGGACGCGCGCTAGTGTTCGTGAAAATAAGCTATTTTTGCTTGGTTTGATTGGAGCGAACCGCCATGTTGAACGGACTCATCATTGCCATCGCCGTGCTCGCGCTGCAAAGCGCCGGGCAACTGGTCCCGATTAGCGACATCGAAAAGACGTCCACGCCCGTTGCGGCGCCGACCTCCCCACCGCCGGCCGCTTCCCCCGCAGAAAGACCGAGCGGCATGTTGGCCGCGCTGACGTCGCCTTCGCCGACGGGCGGATTTTGGGTGCGCGTCGCCGCCGAGGAGCTTTTTGTCCGCTCTCGCGCCGACCTCAACAGCGAGCCGCTGACCACGGTGACGATGGACATGGTGCTGCGCGCGGTCGATCGTCAGCCGGGCTTCTTTCGCGTTGAGCCGCCGTCGGACTGCTTTAGCTACATCAAGGCCAGCTATGTGAAACGGCTGTCGGCGACGCAGGGCGTCACGACCGGCGACAACGTCAACGTGCGCGTCGGCAACGCCAAGCGCGGCCTCGACCCGCTAAAGCAGGAGCGTCAGCTCTCGCTGCCGCTGGGCGCCAAGGTCGACATCGTCGGCGAAGACCTGAACGGCGAGTGGATCAAGATTCGCCCGCCGGCGGGCGTCTACGGTTATGTCGCCTCCGACTATGTCGAGCAAATCAGCGATCAACAGGCGGCAAGCCTTGGTGCGAAACTGCCGCCGGAGCGACGCATCGAGCTGCAGAGCGGCACGGTGGTCGATCGCCTGTCGTCGAGCGAGACTCCGCCGCGGGCCGACAGCGACGGCGACCTGGGCACATTCTCGCCCGCGGGCAGCGAGACCGGAGACGGGGCTTTGCCGGCGCTGGCGTCGACCGGCGGCACGACGAGCTCCCCCGCCAAGCCGAATGAAGTGGCAGGCACGGAGCTGGTGCCATTTTCGGATCTGGTCGCCGGTCGCGTCGGCAACGGATCCACCGGCACGCCGTCATCGCAGCCCAGCGGCGCGGCGATCACGAGCTCCACGGAGATCACCAGCTCGGCCACACCCCTGACGACCTCGGGCGATCCGCAGACGCGGCTGGAGTGGATCTACAAGCTGTCGGAGGCGGAGCGGTACATTCAGGAAGAGGCCCAGCGCCCGCCGGCGGCTGCGGTGTGGGAAGTCGGCATTCAAAAGCTCGACCCGATCGCGCGGCAGACGTCGGAAAGCGATCTGGCGAACATCGCGCAGCTCAAGATTCAGCAACTCAAGCAGCGCATTTCGAATCAGGAGTTTCTGCGCAAAGCCGAAGCCGCCACGACCGGCCCGGGCAGCTACAGCTTGATTCGCACGCAGGAAAGCTATCGCGCGAATTTTCGCGCCGGGTCGAGTTCGTTCCTCGGCGCGGGCACCAGTCCGCCCAGCACCAACTATGACGCCCGCGGCATTCTGAAGATCAAGCCGGACCGCAGCACGGCCGACCAGGTGGGCCGGCCGCGGCTGATCGACCCCTTCACCAACGCTATCATCGCGTATCTCGACATCGGCGAGATGAAGATCGATCGGATGGAACACCGCTGGGTGGGCGTCCGCGGCACGCTGGGCGATGAGCCCGGCGGCATCAAAACCGTGCAAGTTCGGGATATCCAGGCCCTCACGAATACCGACATCGGCGTACAGCGCCCGCGTTGACGGACGATTGGCGGCGTTTAGCATGTAGCAGAGCAAGTTCGCGGCGCGGCCGCGCACCAGCTTTTCACGCGGAAATCCGCTCCGCTCACGGACGACAGGAGACCGACTTATGCAAAAGATGTCCACCCGCGCTCGCGCCTGGCTGCTCACCCTCAGCGCCGGGGCGGTGCTGCCGCAATTGACGAACTGCCTCAGCGATCAGCAGTTGACGCAAATTCTTCAAAGCGTCGTCGGCAGCGCGCTCAACACGATCGTGAACTCGATCATCACGAACGCCTTCCCGACGGCCTAAGCGATTCGCCCCAGGCGCGGGTGGCCGGGTCATCCGCGGCCGCGCGCGGGGCGCGCTTTGTGCGCGCGACATTCGAAAGGTCGGCCGCCTCGCAAGGCGCGGTCGACCTTTTTGATTTTTCGCCCGCCGCTCGCCTCTGCGCTTCTCCGCCGCTTCACTTCGTCCCCCCTTCGCCCCTACGCTCCCGCCATGAAACCCATCCACGCGCTCGTTCCGATGGCCCACGTATTCGACATCCACAAGTCCATCGCGTTCTATCGCGACATGCTCGGCTTTGCGGTTCGAGGCACGGTCGAGAATCATGGGCGAACGGTGTGGGCCTCGCTCGAAAGCGGACTGGCACAGCTGATGTTGGCGGCAGCCAGCGGGCCGGTGCCGCTCGAAGATCAAGCGATTCTGTTTTACCTCTACTCCAACGATGTTCACACGCTGCATCGCGACCTCATCACGCGTGGGCTGACCGACGGCGGGCGTTACTGCGGAACGAATCCGCCGAATAGCGACGGGCGCTGCGTCGTGTTCGAGCCTACCTATCCGCCCTATATGCCCGAAGGCGAAATTCGCGTCGCCGATCCGGATGGATATTGCCTGTTGATCGGGCAATCGGGCTGAGGCCGATCGCGCCGACGCGGCGACCGTTACCCCTGGCGCGACGCGGCCCGCCTGCCCCTGCGGCTCATGTAAAAGACGGCCGTAAATACGATGGAATAGACCCCCAACAGACCTTCGAGCACCACGGCCAGCGCCGCGGCCGAAAGGGATGTCGGCGTGGACACGCGCGACGTCGCTTCGCCGCGAAGCGTCAGCGCGACCAACATCACGATGACGAACCACGCGACCACGGGAAGCGACAGCGAAAGCCAATTCTGATACACGAGCAGCCGACTCTGTCGAAACGCCTGCCAGGGACTGCACGGCTCTGCAGCGACGATGTTGGGTGCGAAGAGCGCGAGAGCCAACCACGGCACTTGAATCACCATCGCCGCGCTGATGAGCACGCCGCCGAGCCCGCTCAAACCGCCGCCGATAAGGATTCCGATTGCTAAGCAAGCGATCGCGGCGCCGGTGGGCGCCAGACAGACCACCACCATCGAGGCGCCGCGGAGGACCGTGCGCGCGCCAAACGCAAAAGCATCGGATAGCCGCGTTCGTCGTCTTTTCTGATCCGCGCCCTGAAAGATCAGATGCTGGATCACCTGCGATTGGAATCCAAAGAATATCAGCGCCGGCGCGACCGCGGCGCACGTGGCCAAGATGCGAAGCTCGCTCGGAAGCTGCGATATCCCAAGACGCACCCCGATTTCAGCCAACCGAGTCGCGACCACTAGCGGAATGATCGGCCAGCATCGGCCCAAGACTTCGAAACTGAGGGACAGTAAGTCCATGATGCCGCGCGTCGGGCGGAGCACCGCGGGCCAAGGGGCTGTCGGCGGCTTCTGGCGATTTCGATTGCCGGACAATTGAACTCTCCCCCGGAGTGCGCGACGGTGCGGAGGCCCCTACTTCCGACTTCGCGGGCCTTTTCCCATCGGTCGGGGTCCGCGGAAGAACTCGTCGTCATCGTCAGTATCCGCGCCGCCCCCATCGGGCGGCGGCGCGTCTTCGGTCCAGATGCTGCGGCGCATGCCCATGGTCAGCTCATCGAGCAGTTGCCGCTCCAGCAGAGAATCTCGCCCCTGGGGAAGCCAGGTCGCGCCGGGGGCCTGCGCTCGGCGAAGGCCCTCGGTCGTCGGCAGCCGCTCACTGTAGATGCCCAGCGCGCCGCTGGTCGTGGTCACTTGTCGCTCCGGGGCGGAATAGCGTTCCTTGTTCACCACGACGGTCAGAACATAGGGCTTGGGGCCCGCCGGCTGCTGAGCCGTGCCCGCCGGTCGGCTGGTCGCGCCCTGCATCGATCCCATTCCGGCCCGATTGGCCTTGGGCGTATCGAGCGCGAGCCCGCTGCGCTGTGACGCGGGCGTTCCCGGCCGATCGAGGCCGGGCTGATCGACGGTGAGCTTCACCGTGCGGCGGGTGGTGTGCAGGCTCGATTCGAGCGTCTGATAGGGGCTGGGGGCGTCCTTTCGCCAGACTTCGAACCATTGCTTGCTGGTGGTGGGTTGCGACTCGATCTCGCCCGCGGAGCGATCGATCCGCCGCGGCTCCAAGTGGTTCTTCCGCAGCACGGAGAGGGCGGTTTCGAGATACTCGTTGCGGTCGTCGATCCAGACTGTGGCGCGTGTCGGGCCGGTCGCCGGCGCGGGTGCGGTGCAGCCGGGCAGCAGCGTGGCGGCGAGCAGCCCTGCGAGGTGTAACGATGAGACGGTGAGACGCCGAGAGGGGCGGATAGCCGACCGGGGCTTCTGATCAACGTCGGCAGTCACAGGTGCGCTCGTTTCGCGAAAAGCGGAAGTAGCACGGCGATTCGACATGCGGGTGTCCGATATTTGCGGCGCCGCGCGGCGGGCAGATCGCACCGCGGGCGGGGTCGCCGATCAGGTCTCATAGTACGGGCGTCTCAGGCGACGGCAAGTGCGAGAGTATCAGACGGCGGCGTGCGAAAGGAAAATCGAAAAATCTCGGCTCAAAAAGTCGCCAACTTGAGTTGGGGATGGAATGATGTAGGTGGAAGCTGTCGTGTCCCCCTTCGGAACCCCGCAGACCCCCGTGGTCTGCGGGGTTCAATTTTTTTCCGCGACGATGCGACGCCGGCGCCGCGCAAGCGCGTCGAGCGGCGGCACGCATTCGCAGTCCTCCGCGTACGCGTGCCGACCAGCGCGGCAATTCCGTCCCCACAGTCCCCGCCGTCGGCCTAGGGGGGCGTATGGCCGCTGTGGAGCTTCTGCGTCACCCCTCCACCCCTCTTCTCCCCTTCGCCCATCCCAAAAAAGAACCGTCGCGACTCGTTTCCGAATCGCGACGGCTTGTGGGCTAACAGAACTGCGGGGCCGTGATTAGCGGCGACGCAGGGCGGCCAGCGCGCCGAGAGCCAGCAGGCTCAGGCTCGCGGGCTCCGGAATCGGGTTGATCGCGAAGACGAACTTGTAGTCGCCTTCTTCGGTGTGACCCGTGCCGTTGAAATCGCTGTCGCCGAAACCACTGACAGCGAACGACCAGCGTCCGCTCGTGGGAACGACGAACTGGTAGGCCGACAGGAAGCCGATGTTGTCATCGTCGTCGCTGTCGAACAGGGCGCCGCCCGGACCGAACACGCCGATGAGCGTGTCGAGGTTCGAGACGTTGGGGCCGGCGAAGTCATAGGTCGCCACCGCAACGCGGTCACCCTGGGCCAGGTCGAAGCTGAAATAGTCAACATCGCCGGGGTTGAGCGAGCCATCGATCGCGACGGCGGCTGTGGGATACAGCGCCGACGAGATGAAGTTCGCTGCACCGACGCTGTTGTTGGCCTCAGACTCGACCACCGGGGTCTGCGCGAACGCAGCGGCGGCGAAGCTGAGTACAGCAACCGTGCTCAGAAGCTTCTTCATAGGTTAAAGATCTCCGTGAATCTTTCCGTGACGGTTACAACGAGTCGCTCGAACTAGTGCCAGTTCGGACGAGCCGCGTAGAGCCGCCCTCCAGTACTTCTTTACCGCCTGCAGCTTGCACTCAGCGGGATGCGGTTGCACCCCGGCACTTCGAGTCACATTATCCCGCCCGTTGCACAGAGTCAACGCAATCAAGCACAATCTGGCGTAAATTTTCGATCGCTGCAGAAACAAACAGCGGTCCCAGAATGCGTGCCGGCTCGAAGTCCGATAAAGATTGAGCAAATTTGGTCGTGGTATGGCACTTCCGCCCCCCGTTTTCACCGATATACTCTGCGAACGTCTGCCGATCGAAAGCGTTTGAGCGGTTTCGGAGCCTGAACGATATGTCTGACTCGAGCCTCCGCGTGGATGACATCATGGGCGTCACCTTGGTGACGTTCAAAGACAACTCCATTCTCGACGTTGCTTCCATCCAACGAATCGGCAAGGAGTTATATGACCTCGTCGAGGGCGGCTCCAACCAAAAGATGATTCTGAACTT